>JAUVDU010000091.1 GCA_030595135.1 Deltaproteobacteria bacterium
CGGTGGGTGTGGTTTTGTCTTGTCAAGTCTAATTATAATCGGTTAAACGTGAATGTCAATACTGCTTGCAGTATGAAAAATAATAAATATTGTTAGTGAGCTGTAGCTATGTTTTGATAAAAGAGTTAATGTTACGTATATTCGCTGAGAAGCCCTACTTTGGGCATATTGGCAAAAATGAAACATTGCCACCATAAAGCTATAACTAATAACGACGAACTTTGCTTCTCCCTCACAAACGGGGGCACACCCCAAGAGGGTGCTAACGCACCTTTTACCAGCAATTACCTCAACCCTGGCAGTTTGTACGCGGCATCTGAACATTTAACTTTGCCAAAATAAGTTTTTTACGTTTTTATTAGCCTTTTTTATTGAAAACCGGAAAATTCCTTCGATAAACTATTACAGCGGTGGAAAGTATGGAGCTATAAACGACATTCCACTAGATATTTCACTATCAATATATCGTTTTATTCGGAGGATCAAATGAAAAGATTATCAAGAGAATACTTGCCCTGCCTGAGCAAATCAACTATAATGATACTCGTTATTTTGTCTCTGCTTCTGCCGTTGGGAATGACGACTGAATCGAGCCACGCCTCTTCAACAGTTGATGAGGCGGTCAGCGGCGGCCTCTTAAAACAGAGACTGGAGGCGCAACAAGGAGTTCTTACCCTTAAATTGCTGGGCGTAACCTCATATGAGCTAACGGAACTTTTCCACAACCTGGTCAAAAACACCCCCGGAGTTATTGAAGCCCGGCGCTACCACCTTAACCTTGACCCTAAATCTCCACAAGCTTGTTGTGTCGAATGGCAGATCACGTTTGCCGCGACCACCCCTTTCGCCCTGGAGAGTGAAATCTACAACCGGCTTAAGAATATCACTAATAATGACTCGGCCACCCATTTACTCAATGGTTCCGAGATTACTTTAAGCGCCACTGAATTGGCATCTTTAAAAGCGATCAAACCCTGGCAGGCAACCAGCCACAGTTTACGTTTTATCCAGACCCAGACCTTTGCCCAAAGCCAAGAATTCCCATGGCCACACCAACGCCACCATCACAATCGCTGGTCGGATTGTCCTAATCGAGGTTTTGAATAAAAATTGTAACTATTCAGCGCAAGTAGAAAAACACCATATATTGATAAATTTCAGTGAATTCCGGGTTAGCTGAATAATCACCTAAAAATTTAAGTTGCGCTTTTTAATAAAATTTGGCACTATTCTACCACTAAATACAAACAACCCAAAAAAATTACAAGTGAGGTTAGATATGAAAGCTTTACGTTTCCTACTCCTTGCATCTCTGGCTTTGCTGCTGACCGCCTGTGCCGGTATGACTCCGGTTGATTACGCCCCGACTCAAGCGGAACGGCTGCTTGACCAAAGAGTTGACCTCCTGCTTGACGATCTCCTATCCGACCAACGCTTCTCCTCCAGTGAAATGGCTCCGGCCGCCATCGTTCCCGGTTCGGCCATGCAGGGTGAATATTTCAGCCGCTTGGAAGAACTGCTTTGTGAACGCCTGGAAACCCGCCTGCGGGAATCACATGACATATTTAAACTCTCTCGCCAAAACTGGTTTGAACTACGGGCCGGACACGCGTTGAGTTTTCAAAATCAACCTCTGGATCGTCGTCAACGCTTACGCTCGGCCATCATTTACCAGGTTGAAATTGCCGCCGACACGGTATTAGACCGTGTCAATGCCACGATTACAGCCCGCCATGCCGACGGGCAGGGTCTAACCGGAGTTGTCGCCAGCGGCCCCTTAGG
Source organism: Deltaproteobacteria bacterium (assembly GCA_030595135.1). Classification (GTDB taxonomy): domain Bacteria; phylum Desulfobacterota; class Anaeroferrophillalia; order Anaeroferrophillales; family Tharpellaceae; genus Tharpella. The sequence continues at coordinate 1,783 of JAUVDU010000091.1, forward strand.
ATTTGGCCAGGAAAGCTTGGCTCGTCAACTCCACTATGCCGCCGCCAATCGTAATCCTTTTCCTGAAGGACTGGAAGAGAGACCTTACTCTTCGTTGGATCGTCTCGCTTACAGTCTGTCATCAGAGCTTAGCGAAGCTTACCGTAATGGTTTACGGGTGGGCGGCCAAAAAGTTGCCGACCATGAAGTTAAAGTACTTCTTTACACCACATCTTCCCACTACCCGACCGGCCTGACCCAAGAGATTCAGAACGCTCTGCAACAAGCTTTGATCAGCCGCCAGGGCTTCACCTGCGTTGTCAGTCGCCAGGATTTCGGCCCAGCCCTGCAACAGATCGACTTTTACCAATGGCATTCACAGCTTTTCAAACCCGTTGAACTACCACAATTTGAGCCGGGCACGGTGCTTCTCATGGTAGACATCAGCCAGCCGACCAAACCCGGCACCTTAAGCTTGGCCATGCGTGCTATCTGGCGCACCGATCCACTTGAGGATCAACACGGCAACCTGATTACAGAAGACGGCAGCGGCACCTACGTCTCCGGATTTACAGCCAAAGCTTATTTTGAAGGTGACCAGTTGCGCTATCGCTACGGCACCAAGCCTCAGACAACAGTTCACAAAAGAAGAGTAAAGCGTGCTGACCCTAATATAGTTCACAGGGCACGCGAACCCTGGAGCGGCCCGAGTACTGATTTAAATCTCTGTTTCTACGATTTCACTGAAACCTTGAGAGACCGAATCTACCCGGTACTTAATCAAGCTCCAGGAGTAACCTGGCTGCGACGGGCGGATGAACTTTGTGACCGCGACTCCGACTGTCTCTGTTACGAAATTTGGTACAACGGCACCCGTGAAGATATGTCGGCCTGGCTCAAGCAATATCTAAGAACCTCGAAAAGTGTCAATTTTCGTCTGACCAGCAATGGCCCGGGCCGCATTGAAGTTCATTTTGATGGAGGATTTAAGTAATATTTTTGCATTAACAACCTAACAATTTTAACAAGGAGGAAAAAAATGAGTCAAAGAGTAATGTCAAAAAAATCAGTTTTAACTATCTGTCTGCTAACTATCTGTCTGCTTCTCGGGGCTTTCGCCAGCTCCGCCTTAGCCCAACAAAGAATTGTGGTTCTGCCTTTCTATGTTGAAGAGGGCCGCGATGCCAATGAAGGTGGTGATGCCACTCTCCACTTTCGCCGGATGATGCGCTTTATCAACAATCAGCTTGTCCGTCACGATTTTGAGGTTATTAATCCTTTTGCTCGTGATGCCAGCGAACGGGAATTCAACCGGGTTATGGAGCGGGCTCGCGAAGATTCAGCCATGGCCAGCATGGAAGTCTGCAAACGCTACGGCGTTGATGCCGCCTATATTGTCTGGCTCCGGGTCAAGATTCGCCAAACTCAAGACGGCTTCTGCAAAGCCAAAGCCCGCCTTGATGGCGAAGGTTTCGATAGTGCCGGACATGATCTCGGAATCGGGGTTTCCAAAACCTGGGTTGAGACCGCCCGTGATTGTGATGATGCGATTGCCGAGTGTGAAAAAGAGGTTGGTGATTTAGTTGGCCGCAAACTGACAGCCTGGAGCGGCGGACCTAGTCGTGGCGGCGCAGTTGGTTCCGGCGGCGGCACCGTGGTCGGCAGCAGCTCATCTTCCGGTTCCGGTGGAGCCCTGAAACGCAACCTCGAAAAATATGAAAACATTCTTGAAGTTCGCCTTGATGGAGCAACTGAATATGAGGCCGCTGAAGTCATGGGCAAAGTCCTCAATACCGCCACCGGCGTTCTTGAAGCCAAACGCTATGGCGCCAATGTCGTTCCCAACAATCCTAAAGCGAGCTGGTCAACCTGGCGGGTCACTTATGAAGGAACCGATCCTTTCCGCCTGCAATCCAATATTATGACCATGATCAACCAGGTTCTCGATGCCGGCGGAGAATTGACGTTAAAAGGAGTTCCCTACCGCTACACGGCAGCCGAAGTAAATCTGCTGATGGGAATCAGAACCGGCAGCGCCACCAGCCGTATGGTTCAGTTTGTTTTCGACCGTGAAAGAATGCGTGACCGTGAATTTTCCGGCCGCCACGATCCTTACAAAGCCCGGCAACGCAACAAACCTGGTTTCGAATAGTTTTTTCTTCCTGAAACCATCTTTGCCGTTGGTGTCATTTTGACAAAATGATGCCAACGGCTTTTGCCGTTTTCACCAGCTGGGAGAAAAAAGTGTCTATCTTAAAAAACCTTTCTTATCTAATTATTGCCCTTTCTTTTATAATTCTGCAAGGCTGTGCCGGTGGTAGCCGCCGTGGAGTATACCATACAAACGACCCTCGACCGCTAACCGCATGTTTCTACCATTTCAATGAGATCTACCAGGATCGCATCTATCCGGTTTTATCACAAACTCCGGGAGTCACCGCAATCGAACGTTGCTGGTCATCATGCAACCATCAACAACCCTGCCTCTGTTACATTTTGACCTATGATGGTTCTGTAGATGAACTGATTGCCCGGCTGAACCAGCGATTACCGGTCAATAAAACAATCCCGTTCCACTGTGAGACAAAGGGCCCAAACCGGCTCGAAGTGATCTTTGACGCCGGCTTTAAATAGTGCCTGACTAAAAACCTGATTTAGGCCCTTACTAATCAATACGACTACAAAGGATAGACAATGTTACTCTTTCGTTTGAAAACATTATTATCGCTTACTCTAGTGGCGACAATTCTGTCTCTGACCCTTTTTATTCCACGAGTTAATGCGGGATGGCTTGATGTTGTCGGTTCAGTGGGAAAAATCGGCGGAGCCCTCTTGGGGGGCGGCGCACCCTCGTCATCCGATGAGGCATTTGACAGTGACCCTGGTGTTATCGTTACCAGCGGTGAGGATGTCATCGCCAAAGCCCTTGACCAAATCAAACTGGGAGAAAAAATTGCCGCTAAAACCCGGGAGCTGGAGAGTGAAGTTGAAAAAGTTTTTGTCCGCATTCGTACATATCAGGCGATGCAGGGTGCACTCTGGTTTAACCTCGGAAAAAGCTATTACGAATTGCGTAAAGACTTGCTTGATCTTGATCGTCAGGGAGGTTGCAGCTGTAAAGAGTTCTGCCAACGCACGAAACAAAAACGCATCTCCCAAATACGCCTTTTCAATCAGGTCGAAATTAAATCCGTAGACGGTCTGGTTGATGCGGCTGAAACCATCAAGTTAAACAATAAAACCAACCTCGACCTGCGCCGCTCAGTCAACGATGTTATCGCTAAAAACCCGTTGATCGCTTTTGGTTTCACCGACCAGATAAAAAGTCAAAATCGTTCTCTGAATGCCCTGCTCCAAGCCTATACCGTACGCGTTGGGGATATCTACTTAGCCTTTAATGCCGCAGAAAATACATTCAAAAAAATTGCCGCTGAATTTGGTCAGGCCGAAAGAGATATGGGAGCCGCGATCAAGAAATACAATCAACAGAGCGGTTTGGTTGCTGCTGAAGCAACCAAACATGTCGGAATTATGGCCCTGCATGCGGCCAAACTCAGTTCATTGTTAAGTGATCATAACCGGAGTTTCTGGCAAAATATCCAGCTCGGAGCTCAAGTCGCCAACCTGATCAAACGCATCGGTGTACTCACCAAAACCCTCAATCAATTCTCTAAAACCCGCAAAAAATTTGCGCGCAACTCCGCCACCATCAAGGAAGCCGGAGCTCGGGCTCGCGAAGAGATCAGCGCCTCAGGAATCACGATCCGCAGTTTGAGAAAAAAGCTCAACAGCTCCTGGGACAAGCAGATTACTGCCATCAACAAGGCGGCAGCCAAAGAGAAATTAAAAGTTAAAAATCTCAAAATTGAAATGGCAGCTCTTGAAAAAAAGAATCGCAAACAGGTCGGACGCATGTATGCCAAGCTACATAAGGAAGCCCGGGTAAAGGCTGACAAAGCTTTCGGCAAACCGGTTTTTTAATAAATACATCTACAGATATAAATACAGGAACGTAAGCCTCATGAACAAAATCCACTTTTTTCTCATTCTTTCAGTTTTTATGCTTGTTGTACTTTCATCATGTGCCCCAAAGGTGGCCTATCAGGCCCAGGATTCGATGCAAGCAGCTTCTCAGGAAGCCACCGATCAGGCCATAAAAATAAAAAAAGCACGAACCTCCTTAATTCGCAAGGACAAATATCGCATGAAAAGCGACATTAAAAGTATCAAGGAGGCCGAACGGCTTTTTGATACTAAAAGCGGAATCGTCCTCTCTTATTAGTGCCTTACAGGTTATTTTCTTGTTTTAAAAACAAGAAAATAACCTGATAAGAGCACTTACTTGCGGGTTCCCCTCGTTAGAAAACTACCCGTAAATAACCAAAAAGAACCAGATACTCTACATCCTATATCCTGTAATTAAGGACAATTTAAACCATGAAAACTTCGCTCGGTAGAATATCAGCAATATTTTTTCTTCTTTTTATTCTGTCGGGATTACTGAGACCTGGATTAAGAGACGCTTTGGCTTGGGAGATTGAGCGCGACAGATCATTCAGTCAAACTGATAAACGACAAGGTGACAGTTTTTCAAATGGCAGTTTCGTTGAAGTGGAAAAAAACCGGAACTCTGGAAACGGGTTTGCCCAACCATACAAAGAAAAATCAAATTGGAATACGGTAATCGACTCCGACAGTAGTGATCCGGAAGTCGATAAAAACCAAGAAACCAAAAAAGATTCTCCCCAGCCGGAACAAGCTCAACCACAAACCCAACCCCAGACCAGCACCGGCGCATCCCAACCGGAAGCCCTCAAACTGATTGATACTCTGCTGGCCGCCAATCTCCCGGCTGAGATGCCGCCAACCCTCTACATCAACAATATGACTAAAGT
>JAUVDU010000002.1 GCA_030595135.1 Deltaproteobacteria bacterium
GCAGCGGCTATTCAAATGATCCGGTAATGGCTGATTTTAAGGCCTACGGTTTCCAGGGCAGCTGTGCTAAACCATTTCAGTTTACGGTTTTGACTCAAGTTGTAAAAGAGGTACTTTCCTGATGGGTTACAAAACCTTGGCTGCTTGTGTGGCCGATCTTGAACGTCACAAGATGCTCAAACGGATCGATTTTGAGCTTGATCCGGTACTTGATATTGGTGCCATTCAGCGTCGTGCCTATCGGGCGGGCGGGCCGGCCTTGCTTTTTACTAAAGTCAAGGGCTGTCGTTTCCCGATGCTCGGTAACCTCTTTGGAACCCTGGAACGAACCCGTTTTATTTTTCGGGATGCACTACGGGATATTGATCTGCTAACTGATTTGAAAGTAAATCCGGCGGAGGTTTTGCGGCGGCCTGTTCGTCTGCGGCATCTCCCTAAGGCGTTAGCGCATCTTTTCCCCCGGCGGGTTTCGAGCGGGCCGATTAAGGCTCGGGAAACGATTGTCGAACGCTTGCCGCAACTGAAATCATGGCCCGATGATGGTGGTGCTTTTGTTACTTTGCCCCAAGTTTATTCCGAAGATCCGGAAAGGCCGGGTTGGCGATTTTCTAATCTCGGCATGTATCGGGTTCAGCTCTCAGGAGGAGAATATCAGCCCAATTGTGAAGTTGGTCTCCACTATCAACTTCATCGAGGGATCGGGCTCCATCATGCCGTAGCCCGTAAAAATGGTTCTCAATTAAAAGTGAATATTATCGTCGGCGGCCCACCGGCTTTGGCTGTGGCCGCGGTTATGCCGCTACCCGATGGAATGCCGGAACTCTCTTTTGCTGGTCTGTTAGGCGGTCAGCGTTTGACTTTACTACAACCTGAAGGTTGTCTGCCGATTCCGGCGGAGGCTGATTTTTGTATCTGTGGTGCGATCATCGATGAAAAATTGTTACCCGAAGGGCCTTTCGGTGATCATCTTGGCTACTATAGTCTGGCTCACGATTTTCCGGTGGTCAAAGTCGAAAAGGTTTATCATCGTCCCGGAGCGATTTGGCCCTTTACTTCGGTCGGGCGTCCCCCTCAGGAAGATACGGTTTTTGGTAAATTTATTCACGAACTTACCGGCAGCCTGATTCCTTCGGTGCTGCCGGGGGTTGCCGGAGTTCATGCGGTTGATGCCGCCGGGGTTCATCCTTTGCTTTTAGCTCTGGGTAGTGAGCGTTATCTTCCCTATGAAGAACGTCGCGAGCCCCGGGAGCTTTTGACTCAGGCCAATGCGATTTTAGGGCAGGGCCAACTCTCTCTGGCCAAGTATTTGCTGATAGCTGCGCAAGAGGACAATCCTAAGCTCGATCTTAATGATCTGCCGGCTTTTTTACGGCATTTGCTGGAGCGGGTCGACTGGCGTCGGGATCTGCATTTTCAGACTAGAACTACGATTGATACACTTGACTATTCAGGAACCGGGCTCAATCGGGGGTCGAAAGTGGTGATTGCGGCAGTTGGTGAAAAAAGGCGTGATCTGCTTGAAAATTGGCCTTCGGAATGGAGTCTGGCGGATGGTTTTTCCGAACCCCGCTTGATTATGCCTGGTATCGCCGTGATTAAGGGGCCTCGTTGTCGAGAGGAGAGCCGCAGTTTGACGCGGGCGGCAATTGAGGGCTTATTGCGAAAATTGGGGCAAAATCGTCAGGAAGAGGGCTTGCCGTTGTTGGTGGTCGTTGATGATAGTGAATTTGCGGCCCGTACACTTAATAATTTTCTTTGGGTTACGTTTACCCGTTCTGATCCGGCCTCGGATATCTATGGCGTCAGGGCTCGGATTGTTGATAAACATTGGGGTTGTAGTGGATCGTTGTTGATCGATGCCCGCCATAAAAAGCATCATGCTCCTTTGTTGATCGAAGATGCCAAAAGTCGCTACCTGGTTGAGGCTTTAGCGGTAAAGGGCGGCCCTTTAGAGGGTTTGATATAGGTGTTATGGCAGAACTATTTTCTCTTTATCAGGAAAAAGAGGTGTTTCGTGCTTGTCGGCTTCTTTTTGGTGCCCGAGTTACACTGAACCCTGATTTTCTAGCCTATCTTCAGCTTGATGGAGTCCGGGCCGCCTATCGTTTGCAGGCTAAAATAACCCATCCGGATCGTTTTCCGGGGGCGAACCTGTTTTTCCTGCAGCGTCAAGCCGAACTTTTTCACCGGGTAACGGCTGCCTATGACATCCTGAATAATTTTTTGAGTGTCAGAGAGCGGGGGTTATGGTCTCCGAAAAAAGCTAAGATAGTTATGCCTGGTCGTCGGTCTGCAACCAGCAAAGTTGTTGACGCAAGGGTGGAGCGGAGACGGGTGCGGAGAGATTCTCGATCTTTTTCCGGAAACATATATACGAGTTCTACCGGACTTAAACTGCCTCAGCGGACTCTGCCTTTTGGTCTCTACCTCAATTATCGAGGTTTGATATCCCATGCCGATCTGGCTCGGGCTCTGGTCTGGCAGCGGCGCCAGCGTCCGCGTATGGGAGACCTTTCCCAGAGTTGGGGGAGGCTTAATGAAGTTGAAGTGAAGGTTATTCTACAAACCCGGCGCCAGGGGCTTACCCGTTTTGGTGAAAAGGCTGTAGACTTGGGTTTTTTAAACCAGTTTCAAGTTAATACGATGATCCATTTTCAGCGCTCAAAACAGCGGCTACTGGGGGAGTTTTTTGTTGAAGAGGGTAAGATCTCTCACTCTTTGATTGAACAATTGGTCTCAGAGCTGCATGATCACAACGAACAGGTTATTCTGGATACCCCTCTTTTACGCCGTTTCCTGGGAATTTTCTTCTAATCTCCTTACAGCCAGCAAATCATTACTACACCTATCATCCTTCATCCTTTTAATCACCCCCGTCCGGCACTGCCCAAGACACTCTCATTCTTATCTATAATCATTTTCATTAACTCGTCCCGAGCCGGCCCTAAGTATTTGCGAGGGTCGAACTCCTGTGGCTGTTCGGCGAAAACTTTGCGAATCATGGCGGTCATCACCAAACGGCCGTCTGAATCGATGTTGATTTTGCAGACGGCGGATTTGGCAGCTTGCCTGAGCTGTTCGGCGGGAATTCCGACTGCGGCCTCAAGTTTGCCACCGTGTTGGTTGATGGTGTCGACATATTTGGGCAGGACTGAACTGGAACCGTGCAGGACAATGGCAAAGCCGGGGATCTTATGTTCAATCTCTTCCAGAATATCGAAACGCAACGGCGGTGGCACCAGAATTCCTTGTTCATTGCGACTGCATTGAGAGGGTTTAAATTTGTAGGCTCCGTGCGAGGTGCCAATTGAGATAGCGAGAGAGTCAACTCCGGTTTGACGGACAAAATCTTCGACCTGGTCGGGATCGGTATAGATCGATTTAGCGGCGACTACATCATCTTCAATTCCGGCCAGTACGCCAAGTTCTCCCTCGACTGAAACCTCATATCGATGGGCGTATTCTACGACTTTGGTGGTCAAGGCAACATTCTCTTCATAGGAGAGGTGAGAGCCGTCGATCATAACTGAAGAGAAACCGCTTTCAATACATGAAATACAGAGTTCGAGTGAATCACCATGGTCGAGATGGAGGGCGATCTGATTGTTGTAGCCGGATTTACGGGCCATAGCGACAGCCCCTTCGGCGAGATAACGGAGCAGGGTTTGATCCGCATATTTTCGGGCTCCACTTGAGACCTGAATGATAACCGGTGAGTTGGATTGTCCACAGCCGTTGATAATGGCTTGGAGTTGTTCCATGTTGTTGAAATTGTAAGCCGGCACGGCATATCCGCCGGCAAAAGCTTTCTTGAACATCTCTTCGGTATTGACAAATCCCAATTTTTGATAATTTACGGTCATTGTTTTCTACTCCTTAGTTTCATATTCTATCGAGGGACTTATTTGTTTCTGTAGCAACTCTCTCGCCTGCTCCCGAACCATTTCTTGGTCGGCTCGCAGATTATCAATAATTGCTGTAAAAAATGTCGGGTTTTTTTCTTTTTTCCGTTTTTCAAAGTGCCAGATTGAGGTGGTTACCGAGATTAATAGAGCCCCGCTTAAAAGTAGTAGGGCAATTCCTGTCAAGTGGTGGTTGTATTTGGTTGATTTGCCGGGGCGGTAGTCGGCAGACGACAAAGTACCAGGGGTGATAATACCTTGATCGAGAAAATCCAGAGTGATGCGGCAGGTGTGAAACTGGCCAATTATACTGGTATTGAGAACCTCAGCCAAGGAGCGCTTGCTATCAAAAAGTTTGTAGATCCTGAACTCATCCTGGTCGAACTGTTTTTCCAGGCCATCTTGAAAAAGTGTGATATCTTCTGCCGAAGATTCATCACTGTCTAAGGCCAAGGTTGTTTCGTAAACCCTTTCAAGAGGTTGTAGTCGTTTTTTCATGACCTCCATCTCATCAATTTGGCGCAGGGCTTCCAGGATGATGAAATTGGTATCTTGAGGAGGGAAAAAGGCGTGGCTCTTGATCTCGCTGGTGGGAATAAATTTATAGCGGCCTTTGACCCATTGCAGAGTGATAATGAATGATTCTATCAGACGCCGCAGATTTAGTTTCTCGAGCTCTTCTCGGGTGATGACACCATTTTTCACCAGTGCTCTTTCCAGGCCGTGGGTGGTGCTGGAGGCATGTTCTTCCAGGAAAGAGAGAAAACGTTGTTCGCTAAGGTGACCGCCCTTAACCAAGATGGTTTCCAGGTCAAGGGAGTGGCCGGGAAAGTGGCAATTGAAATCAACCAGGCTGCCATCCTTGAAGGACCACGAACAGCTGCCGTCATCTCCCTCAACACTTAAGGTGCCGCATTTTACTTGCTGGGTGATGAGCTGCATAACATCGGTCAGCTCAAAATTTTCGAGGTCGGCATTTAAGCCTTTGGCAACCGTGGAAAGGCTCATGGGTTGCTCCTTGACTTGTTCCGGATTCGGTGTCTGTAATGGGTTAAAGCCAAAAAGGCGAAGCTGATGATCCAGATGAAGAGCGGGAGAATAAGTGTCAACCACGTAGTTGAGGGGACAAATGGACCCATAATTCCGGTTTGACAGATGAGGAGATTGTAGATCCAGAGCAGGGTCGGGAGTAAGAAGCAGAAGGCGACAAAAAGGTTGTCGGTGATGAATGAGTAAAAGCCGGGTAAAAGGGTGGCGCCTACGGTTAGTATTAGGGTTCGCGACCGGTGTCTTGGTCGGCCTGATTTGCTCTTTAGTAAAGAGAATGTCTCCAAGCGGTTGCTGATGCGGCAGGATGGGCAGTGTTTTACCTGCTGTTTCCGATGCGGATGGAAGAGCAGGCCGCAGAGAGAACAGACTCTTCGATTTGCCGGGGCTATTTTGATTAGATATGTAAAACCTCCCAGAGAGAGGATGATTAATGCGAAATAGAGAATGCCGCCGGCTCCGGGAAAGAGGATGTAACTAAGAATCTCCGGCAGAAAAGTTCCTTTGCCAGGTTGAGCATCGGCATACTGGCTGTAAAAATTTTTGGGCAGAGACATGAAAATTAATTTGCTGTTGATCGGTATGGTGAACTCGTCGTAGTCAGTTAGATATTGGTTCAGGGTTGGGTCTAGTTTTAAAGCCTGTTCTAAAGCTTGTGAACTCTTCTTAAGGTCAAAAAATTGGTGGATATAGGTTTGGCTAAGGTTGTAATAGGGAATTCCAGAGGTTTTCTCAAGTTTACCGGCTTTCAAATAGAGCTCTTCGGTTTTTTCCGGTTTGTTTTGCAGAAGATAGAGGTTAGCGAGGTTGTTGTAAACGGCGCCCAGTTCGATTTTATCCGCAATTATTTTTGCCAGAAATATTTCGGCCTCAGCATACTCTTTTCGGAGGCGGGCCGACTCGGATTGAGAGAAAAGCTGTAATGCCAATTGACTCTGGTTGGTCGCGGGCTGTCTGAGATTGCTTTCGTCGGTTTTATCGGAAAGACCGGAGGTGGTATGTCTGGCCACTTTGAAAAAAGATGAATCGAGGGCCAGTAGTGAAGTCATACCTTTTTCGTAAGCCAGGGGGACGATGATCAGGGTTGAGAGGAGCAGGGTTATAGCGATTGTATCCCGCTTGGTTGCTACCAAGGAGATTCCGCAGGCCAGCAGAAGTAAGCCGGGTAGAGGGGTCGGCACTAGAATTATCAAAAAAGCGGTGGCTGTCGTGACCGCTAACATAATATAAATTACCTGGCGGCTCAATTTGATTCGGCCCATTTCGCAAAAAGCCCGATAGTACTTGATTGTCATTAAAAGGGTGAACAGAAGAAACAGGGCTAAAGGGATAAAGGCTGCAGCGAACCAGAAAAATGTTGAAGCGTAATAATTTTCCTGAGGGTTAGTCTGGAACTTTCTGCCGGCTCGAACCAGACTTAAGAACGATTTCAGGTAGCGTCGTTGTTGGAAAAGGAGTTTACAAAGAGCAGTTTCGGGAAAAGAGTAGTCCGGGGAAATCTTTATTGCGGTGGTTGTTAAAAGGGTTTTTACATCATTTTTCAAGTCCGGTCGGGCGGCCATTTCAAGCAGAGCCAGGGAGTATAATGTGGCATTGTTGATATTATTTCGTCGTTGTTGTTGGCTGAAATAGTTGAGCACCGGTTCTAATTGCTGAACCGAAGTTTTAGGGGGGTGGATGATCTCTTGCCACGCACTGCCCAAGCCATCGTTTCCCTGGCTGGTTGCTGGCCAGAGCATAATCATGAACAGCAGGGCTAGAAGAAGTCGGGGCTTTATTTTTACAAGCTGGAGTTTTTTTTTCGGCTCTTTCAGCATTTTCAGGTAGTCTCCTATTGGAAATCGTTGATGCTGAAAGTAATGTCGACGCTGAGCAGGTTGTGTTGGTCGGCGGCGGTTGATAAACGCAACGGTAACGTAATAGTGTATGGATCGACGAGTCTGGCTTTGCCGACCTGGGCAATTTCAGGCTTGAAGGGCTTGTCTGTTGCCTGGTGCGTTTCGATTATTGGTTGAACGGGTTTGGGGGAGGTGAAAGGGGGACTGTTGTCACTGGTGATGGCAGCGTTTTCGAGACTTTGCGGCTTTGTCTGTAAAGGTAATTTTTGTGGTTGAGGCGATTTTAGAGTGGTGTCTGCTTCAGGTAAACCGTTTTTTGGTGAGGAACCGGCAGCTTCCTTTTTAGTTACCGGACTGGCTAATGAAATATCTGGTTTTGATTTGCTTGATGCCGCCGCTTGTTCAGTCCGCATACTTTTGCGTTTTAAGTCTTGTAATACCTGTTTGCAACAGGCTGTCAAGGTTTGCAGGACGCCGCCTCCCGTCACTGCGGAAGCGGCAAAACTGGAAACTTGGTTGTGGTTGAGAAGCCTGTCGAGCTCCTCAATGCTCATGACATTGTCAAGATCGCGCTTGTTATATTGTAGGGTCAAGGGGATCTGGTTGACATCACGATTGTAGTATTTAAGGTTCTCAATCAGATTGTTTAAGCTTTCAAGGTTCTCCTGTTTCATGGAAATCTGGGAATCGGCGACAAAAATGACACCATCAACCCCGGTCAAGACAGCTTTACGGGTGGAGTTGTAGTAAACCTGCCCGGGAACCGTATAGATTTGAAAGCGGGTTTTAAATCCACCCACATTCTCCAGCTCAATCGGGAGAAAATCAAAAAAGAGGGTGCGGTCGGCATCGGTTGCTAAAGAGACCAGTTCACCTCTTTGTCGTGGGTTCAGTTTTTGGTGGATAAATTGAACATTGGTGGTCTTGCCGCATAGCGCCGGGCCGTAATAAACTATCTTGGCACTGATTTCTCTCTTTTTATAGTTGAATATTGCCATTGTTATTTTTTACTCACTAAGATTTTCCGGTAGAATTTTCAAGAGATTCTATCTCATGCGCCAGATCTACATTTTCCGGGTCAAGCGCATAGGCTTCACGGAAAGCTTCAAGGGCTTGAGGGTTATGTCCCATCTTTTTTAAAATTAGGCCGAGTTGTAATTTAAAGGTTATAAATTCCTGTCGGGTCAGACCTTTTTCCAGTAAACCTTGTTGAATTTGTGATAGGGCCGTTGAAGCTGACCCTTGATTTAAAAAAATGCGGCTGCGTAAAAGCAGGGTCTGGAGACGGTAATCGGCAGATTTTAGAGCTTCTTCACTCTCCAGCAAAGCTTGTTCCGGCATTTTCAACTCGTTGTAAGCTAGAGCCAGATTGTAATGAAATTTATCAGTATCGGCATTGTCTTTTTCTTCATTAATAGTTGATTTCAGAGCTTGAAAAATCTCTTCGACACCGTGTTCTAGGGGGTTCTCTTCAGTACTGTCGGAATCATTCTCAGTTCTGGAGAAATCATCAATTTCCTCAATTTCATCTCCCAGTTCGGTTCCTAAATCAAAGAAAAAATTCGCATCATCATTATCCTCAGGAAGTTGTAAGGGTGCAGATGAAGGTTCTTTGTTGGTAACGATGATGTCTGAATAGATGCTCTTGGCGTTTTCTTGATGGTTGGGAAAGCGTTCTTTCAATAATTGTCGGTAGGGTTCTTTGTCCGGGGCTATTTCAATGATGGTTTCAAGTGTCTGTAAAGCTTTGTCGTTAAGAGCATTTTCATGGTAATAGTCAAACGCCATGCGAAAATAAGAGGTTGCATCGGCAAAAAATTTCTTTTGTCGGTAAATGCGGCCCAATTCAAGATTAGCTTCTAGATGTTGGGGCTCTTCGTTGAGGATTTTTTTATAAGTGGCGACTGCTAGTGGTGTAAAATCATGTTCCAGGTAGAGGCGGGCGCTTTTACAATACTCGTCCAGAGCCTTTTCTCGTTCGCCGCGAGCCATATAGGTGTCGGCCAGTTTCAAGCGCAGGCGGAAATTGTTAGGGCTCTGTTTGAGTTGTTCCTCAAACGAGTTGATAACCTCATCGGAAACCTCGATTGCTGTATCCTTGTGACGAGTAAGGACTTTTTTTAGCCTGGAGAAAAAACTTGGTTTTTTAGTCAATTTTAATTACGCTATAGTTGCTGATGGAAAATCGTTAATTTTAAGATGATCTAAAACCCCTTTATGCTACCATGAAAATCTAATCATTTGAAGGACTTAATATAAATTTTGACATTTGTCAATTGTTTTGCTAAGGGTTTGCGAACCGGCAAGTTATAAAGTTGGCTGTTTGCTATTTTTAACGTCTTTAATTTGATCGAAGTTTTTATCAAATCATATTGTAGTTTATGACAATAGAGATACTGAAAGCACCGGCTTTGCAATTGGGTGACCAATTGGGTCTTTTTGCTCCCGCCAGTCCCGTGCGTTTGGAATATGTTCGTAAAGGTCAGGAGTATCTTGCTTTATCCGGTTTTCAGAACCGGGAAGGGAATTCACTTTTAAGTCGTTCCTATCACGTCGCCGGCGACCCGAGCACCCGTCTCGCCGACTTTGAAGAACTTTTGCTTGATCCGGGTGTCAAGGGACTGGTCGCGGCTCGGGGGGGGTATGGAACCTTACCGCTTTTGCCGCTCCTTGATTTTTCCTTGATTGCTAGACACCCCAAAATAATTCTCGGATTTAGTGACCTTACCGCTCTCCAGTTGGGGCTTTGGCAACGGCTTAAACTGGTGACTTTCTCCGGGCCTATGTTGGCGGTTGAGATGGCACGTCCCGGAATGGTCAACAGTGCTTTGTTGTGGGCCCTTTTGACCGGCGCGAAAGAGTCTGAAATTAAACCTCTGTTGTCAGCCTATTTAGCTTCGGGAAAACTTGAATGTTTGCGCGATCAAATATTTTCCGGTCGTCTTTTAGGCGGTACACTGACGTTGTTGGCAAGTCTGGCAGGTACATCTTATTTGCCGGATTTTACTGGAAAAATTATTATTATTGAGGATCGTGGAGAGTCTCTTTACCGGATTGACCGGGCTTTAACTCAACTACGTCTGGCTGGGATCTTTAAGGCGCCGGCGGCAGTTATTTGTGGTGATTTCAGCCTGCCGAATAAGGTCGAAGAGCCTCTTTTGCCGGGTTTTTTTAAAGAATTTTTTGCTGCTGATGAGTTTCCTGTATTGATAAATTTCCCCTACGGGCACTGCCCGCAAAGCTTTATATTTCCACAAGGGGGTTTGCTGGAATTTAATTGCCGGGCTAAAACGATAACCCTTCTCGAGAGTGTGGTGATAAAAAATGGCAGTTGATTATGAGGTGATCTGTCGTCAAGGTGATCTCGGTTCTTTGCTTACGGCCGCCTTTCTTGCAAAAGAGAAATGCCGTATTTTGCTGTTGCCGTCTTTGTCCGGGAAAGCGTTGGAACCGAATTTTTTGATTCCTGTGGTTCGCGGTTATCCGGCCCAATTGCTGGCGAGTTTAGTCGAACTGGAAAGTCCTCCGGCCGATTTTTTTTCTTGGCAGAGTGAATCTGAAATTTGCTCATGGACTGGTTCAGTTCAAACTCTTACCCAAGAAAAATGGCTTGAGTTGGAACCGATGTGGCGTCAGATCGACCTTTGTATGTTGCAGGGGTTGGAAATGCCGACTTCGTCTCCAGGCGGAATTTGGCGTATGCTTGTGTTGCTCGTGCGTAATGAACTTTTGCGTGACTGTCGACATCAAACCTTGGCGAGCTGGCTCGATAGCGCCGATATCCCGCTTAGAGAGCAATCGTTATGGCGTTCGTTGATACCTTTGATCTCTTTAAGTCGTTTTGCTGATCCGCCGCTTTTGTCTTTTGCTTTTGGTCTGCAGACCCTTTTGGCCCCTGATGCCTGGGTTGGGATTGGTGAACTTAAAACTAAGCTCCTCGATTACTTGTTATCTCAAGGGGCGCATCAGGTAGATGATGAATGGTCGCCGGTCTTTGATGGCAAGTGGTTTATCGGGGTTGGCAATGATGGGAAGGTGATCCGTCGGTCGACCGTCTTTCTCGCCGATTCCGACCCTCTCTCTTTGCAAAAAGAGGTTTCTTCGGGGCTCCAGCGACGAGATTTCAAACGTCAGTTTCAACTTGATGACCCGGGTTATATTCAGATTTCGACGGATCCTGAGACTGTTTCGACTCAGGCTCAACCGTCAACCGAGCGGGCTTTATATCATTTGGATTGCCGGGGATCTGATGACTTTTTGGGTTCTACGTTTTTCGGGCCTGGAGGTGAAAACGATCAAGCTTTAATCGGGCATCGTTGGCAGGCTGTGGGTGAGGAAAAAGAGCAAAAACCGGGTCATGTCTGGGGTTGGCAGCCCCAGTTGCCGGCGATGATGGGGGGCAGCTTTCTGCCTTTGACCGGCAGTTTATGCCGTTTTTATCAGGTCGGTTGGCATAACCTGCCCGGGTTTGGTCTGGGTGGTTTGGTTTATAGTGCTCGTCAGGCTGCGACTGCAGTGCTTCGTAATGAATTGAAAAGGTAAAGGAGAGGATTTCGGTGCTAAATTCACTTGATGTAATAATTATTGTAGTTCTTCTTGCCGGAGCTTACCTGGGTTATTCCCGGGGAACGCTGGCCGAAGTGATTGCTTTGGTCGGGGTGGTACTGGGTATCACGCTGGCATCCCATTTCTACTTACAGGCAACCGAGGTTTTGCTGCCGACTTTGCGAGATGAAAAGATCACTTCATTTATTGCTTTTTTAATTCTTTATGGGGCTGGAGTACTGGTCTTTTTTTTGGTTCATTTGGTGGTTAAATCAAATATGGCGGGCAGAGCTATAGATCCTGTAAGTCGAATTTTGGCGGCAATTATCGGAGCTTTTAAAAGTCTTGTATTTGTCGTGATAGTAATTTTTCTCGTAGTCTTTTTTTGGGGGCCGGAAAATTCATTTACTTCCGGGACTATTCTTTTGCCTCGTGTTTTGCCCCGTTGTCGGATCGTGGTAAATTTACTTCCCGAAGAGATGCAGACACCCTTGGATGAATATTTGGGTGACCTCTCTATCATTGATGAAAAGAGAGAGAAGTAGGTGAAAATTGTGAAAATTGGTTGGTTGGTGACCGTTTTTTTATTACTTGTTATGGCTGGTAACCCAGTTCTTTTACCGGCGGCTTCCGTGGTTAAAACGACAGCTGGTCAGGCGGTGTTGGATGGTGGATCTGAAAAAGCCCGCGCCGAAGCGGTTTTTGATGCTTTTGGAGAGGCTTTGAGTCGTTACCTTTATGATGATATGGCTGCCAGCTATGAGTTTGAGCAGCAGATCAACGAAAAAATTATTAAGCGGCGAAAACTCTATATTAAGAGCTATGAAATTCAGAGTGAACGTACTTTAGGTGACCTCTATCGGGTTGAATTGCGGGTTGAATTGCAAGGTGACCTTTTAGAGCGAGAACTCAGGAAAATTGAGAGACGGGAAAGACGACAAGTCGAGCATCTGATGCTGGTGATCCTGCCGGCGGCCGGCTTGGAAGAGAACTTAGAATCGATAGATAATGGCGGAGCCTGGAGCATGGCCTTGGAACCTACGGTTCTGCGGCAACGTTTACAACAGGAACTCACAGTTTATGGTTTTAGTTTGGAGGTCGTCGATACGATCTCTCCAGATTTGCTGAGCATGTTTGTTCAGGTTTTGGAAGAAAATGAAATTGCGGGTCAATCAGAGCCTGAAGCGGCTTGGTTTCAAGGATTGATGCCCGGTGACCTGATTGTTGCGATCAGGCCCGGTGAGGTCAGTGAAGAGAGGATTGTCTCTTTACAGAAATCTTTCTGGCGGAGCCAGGCCGAGCTGGTTTTTATTGATACAAAAAATGATATGATAACACATTTGCCGACGGTTACGGCTAAGGTTATCAACGCAGACTATGTTACCGGATTGGAGAAATTGACTGGAAACTTGACCGAACGAGTGCAACAGGCTTGTCTTGATCGGTTGCTGCGTGACTATATTGTACCCCAGGAGAGCGAAGAGCTGGTGGTTTTACAGTTTGAGGGTTTTCGCCGGCCGGCGGATTTTGCGCTCTTTAAAGAACGCCTTAAATCGTTGCGAACGGTCAAAGAGGTTAGTTTGCAGGCGCTCGCTGCAGGTTCTATAGAGCTGGGCGTGCGGATTTTGATTTCGGCACCATTGTTGATTAAATGGCTCAATGGTTTTTCATCCGACGACCTCCCTTTCACATTTACGGTTTACCCCTTGGATGAGACCCCGGAACATTATCTCGTACGGGTAAGTTATGATCCCGCAGCGGGTAGCTGAGTTTTTACCCCGGTTTTTGTCGGAAACCGGGGCTGCTGAGATTTGGGTTGCCTGTTCCGGTGGACTAGATTCGATGGCCCTGCTCTTACTGGTTCGAGAGTTTGCCGATCGAACCGGTATTCCAGCAGGGGTTGTCCATCTTAATCATGGCCTGCGCTCTGAATCGCGTGATGATGAGCTTTTTGTTGCTGCTCATGCTTTAAACTTGAGCCTACCTCTGATTGTCGGGCAAGCCCGGAATTTAAGAGGGCAAGCCCGTTGTGAGCATCTCTCCCTAGAGACCGCAGCCCGGCAGGTACGCTACGCCTTTTTCCAGCGATTTCTTAAAGAGCGTGAATGTGCTGCAATAGTGACAGCCCACAACGCCACCGATCAGGTTGAGACCATCCTCATGAATCTGATGCGGGGGGCGGGCTTACGTGGCGTTAAAGGTATTCCCCGCCGCCGGGGCCGTATCGGTCGTCCGCTTTTGCAGGTGGCTCGGGAGGAGTTGGCAGGTTATGTCTCTCGTAACCGGATAGCTTATCGAGAAGATCCCACTAATAGCTCTTTAGAATTCAGCCGAAATCGGGTTCGTCATGAACTTTTGCCGATTATTCGTAAACTGGGCGGCAGTGGTGTTGAAGAGCGAATTGCCGGGGCAGGTCTGCGCCTGGCGGCCGATCTTACAATAATTGATGGTCGGCTCGATGATCTTTGGTCGCTGGTGCAGCCGGAAAGAGTTGGTTTGACGGTTGAGCGGGTTTTGTTGCAAAAATGCGAAACCGCACTTTTGCCTCATTTCTTAGGTCGCATGATTCGTCGAGCCGGGGCGGTCAAGCAGGTTTCGTCCCGAGTCCTTGATGACCTTTGCGGTTTAGTGGGAAGTCCGGGAGAGCGCCGGGAGAGCCGCTATGATCTGGGTAGCGGTCTGGTTTTCAGGGCTCTGCCGGAAACTATTTTCATCGGCATAGGTGAGACATTTAGGGGGCTTGATGGAGGAGTGCCTGAGTATCAACTCAGGCTTCCGGGTTTTGGCCTCTACCTTTTACCCTATGATCTTGGAAGGTTGCGGGTTGAGCCGGTTTCAGCAAAAGAAAAATTGCCCAATTTTAAAACGCAAAGAGAAAGGCAGAAATTTTCCGAGATCGTCGATGCTGATCAACTTCATTTCCCACTTCAGGTTCGTAACCGACGGCCTGGGGATCGTTTTCAACCTTTGGGCATGCAGGGAAGAAGCTGTAAATTAAAAAATTTCTTAGCCGACCGCCATCTCTCCCGGTTTGCCCGCTCGACGCTCCCGCTTCTCCTTGATCAAAAAGGAAGAATCGTCTGGGTCGTCGGCGAGCGTCTCGATCACCGTTTTCGGATTACGGCCGAAAGCCGCAGTTATGTCGAACTTTATTTTGAACAATCCCTAATCCAGTAAAATCGGAACTAAACAAGTTGCTTTCATTTGTGTTAATTTGTGGTTCCGCTTTTTTAACCACAGATAAACACAAATCAACACAAATTTTGATGTAGTAAATTGCTGAATACTTGACTACGGATTAAAATATGTATGCTAAATCATTGATGCGTGTCTTCGAACGGGCAGCTGAAATTATCCTTGAGGCCGATGGCCGGGCAACCGCTTTGACCGGGGCCGGGATTTCGGTTGCCAGCGGGATTCCGGCTTTTCGTGGAAGTCAAGGTCTTTGGGATAAATACGATCCTTTAGAATTTGCTGAAATCAGCAATTTCAGACGACAGCCGGAAAAGGTTTGGGAAATGCTGGGCGAAATGTTGGCTGTGGTCGAAAAAGCCCATCCCAACAAAGCTCATAAATCTCTTGCTGAACTTGAAGAAAAAGGGCTTTTGCGATCTTTGATCACGCAAAACGTTGATGGGTTGCATCAGGCCGCCGGTAGTCGTAAAGTGATAGAATTTCATGGGGCAACCCGGCATCTCTGCTGTCTCGACTGTGACTGGCGCTGGGTCAATTTTAAAATCTCGGAGTCTAAAAGCCTGCCGCCTCGCTGTCAAGAGTGTGGAACTATCCTTAAGCCTGACGTCGTCTTTTTTGGTGAACCGATTCCTAAATGGGCCTTGCTCGAAGCTTCTTCGGCCGCAGAAAAAGCCAAGGTTATGTTGGTCATTGGCACCTCGGCCAATGTCCATCCCGCCGCTGAGATGCCGATTTTGACTAAAAGATCCGGTGGCCGGGTGATCGAGATCAACCTCGAACCAACCGATCTCTCGGATCCGGTAGCTGACCTGACTATCCTGGGCCCGGCCGATCAGGTTTTACCAGAGATTCTTGCCGCCTGTAAGAGAGTGAGTGGTAATGAGTAAAAAAAATCTTTCCATAGAGGCTCTTGGTGGTCTCAGTGGTGATATGTTTCTCGGAGCTTTTCTTGATCTTGGTCTGCCGGTTGAACTTTTGCGGGAAAATCTGGAAAAGGTTGGTTTAGGTCGGTTTTTTTCACTTGCAACGACTTCCACCGAACGTCATGGAATTGCTGCTTGTAAAGTTGATTTTCCGACTCTGGCTGCGGCTGCCGCTAATCCGGCTCCGAAGACGCTGGCTGCGGTGGAAAGTTTTTTGCGGGCTGCCGATTTACCGGGAAAGATTACTACAATAAGTCTTGAAATTTTTCGTCGTCTTGCCGCTGCCGAAGCTAAAGTGCATGGCAGTACCATTGAAAAAGTTCATTTTCATGAGGTTGGTGATTACGACACTTTAGCTGATATTGTCGGGGTAGCGGTTGCTCTTGACTGGTGTGAACCGGAATCGGTCAGCATCAAGCCGGTTCCGCTGGGAACCGGCTTTGTTGATTGTGCGCATGGGCGTTTGCCCATACCGGTACCGGCGGTGATGGTTTTACTTGAAGGTTTGCCGGTGGTCGAAAGCGGTATTGAAGCTGAACTTATAACTCCGACCGGGGCGGCTATTTTTAAGACGCTGGTCGAACTTTTTCCAACATTTAATAAGGTGGCCTATCGACTCGGATGCAGTGGTTACGGAGCCGGTAGTCGTCAGCATCAAAAGCGGCCTAATCTTTTACGCCTCACCCTGGGAGAGGTTGATCCGGCTGCCGGTACGGTTGGTGACAACCCTTATGCCTTAGAGTCCCTGATTGTGCTTGAGGTCAGCCTCGATGATCTGACGCCGGAAAAACTGGCGGCTTTACAGGATCGTTTATTGGTTGAGGGGGCGTTGGATGTTGTAACCTGGCCGGTGGTTATGAAAAAGGGGCGTTGTGGGATGATCCTCCAGGTTCTCCTGCGTCAAGCCGACGAATCTGAAATTGTCGATCGGATTTTTAGTGAAAGTCCGACGTTAGGAATTAGGCGGCGTTTAAGTGAACGCTACTTTCTTGAGCGTGAGATTCGTCAATATCAGACCTCATTTGGTGAAATCCGTTGTAAAATTGCCCGAAACCGACAGGGTAAAGTGCTGAATATCAAACCGGAGCATGATGACTTGGTGAGTTTAGCTAAACGTCACGCTCTACCTTTAACTCGGCTTGAACAGCTCATTTTGAGTGAATTGCATACTTTAGAGGGAAGATTATAAAAAATGGCTAAAATTGATTTAATCAGGAATATTGGTATCGCCGCACATATTGATGCGGGCAAGACCACGGTTACCGAGCGCATCCTCTTTGCGACTGGGCAGACCCATAAGCTCGGTGAGGTTCATGACGGAACCGCAGTCATGGACTGGATGGAACAGGAGCAGGAGCGTGGAATTACGATTACGTCGGCTGCGACTACTTGTAAATGGCATAAATATACGATAACTATTATCGATACCCCCGGCCATGTCGATTTTACGGCGGAAGTTGAGCGCAGTTTGCGGGTGCTTGATGGGATGGTAGCGGTTTTTTGTGCCGTTGGCGGGGTTGAGCCGCAGTCTGAGACGGTTTGGCGGCAAGCGGATCGCTACCGTGTACCGAAAGTGGTTTTTGTTAATAAAATGGATCGTTTGGGCAGCGATTTTGACGGGGTTGTGGCTCAGTTACGGGAAAAACTCGGAGCCTGTGTGGTGCCGATTCAGCTGCCGATCGGCAGTGAGGCCGATTTTTGCGGAGTTGTCGATCTGTTGTCCGACAAAGCTTTGTATTGGGATGATGATCAGGAACTCGATTTTAGAGAGGCTGAAATTCCTCAAGATATGCGGGCTGCAGTTGAAATCGCCAAACAAAATCTTTGGGAGGCGGTAGCTGAAGGAGATGATGAACTTCTGGAACTCTTTCTTGACGGGGAAGTCTTGCCCGATGAAAGGGTTCGTCAGGTCTTACGCAAGCAAACTATTGCTGGTCAATTGATTCCGGTTTTGTGTGGCAGCGGTCTCAAAAATAAAGGTATTCAGCCTCTGCTTGAAGCGGTCGTCGATTTTCTGCCCTCCCCGGCCGAGGTGCCGGCGGTTTGCGGTCAGCATCCTGAATCAAAAGAGGAGATTGAGCGGGAGGCTAAGAACAGTGAGCCGCTTGCGGCTCTGCTCTTCAAGGTTGCGATGATGGAGGGCCGACGGCTGGTTTTTTTGCGTATCTATTCTGGAACCCTGGCTGTTGGCCAGGATATCTTTAATCCCCGGCTCAAGAAAAAAGAGAAAGTATCGCGCCTCTTTCAGATGCAGTCTCACAAAAAGAATCGGATTGAAAAGGCGGTTGCCGGGGATATTGTGGTCGCTATGGGGATTAAACATTCGGCTACCGGGGATACGATATGTACTGCGACCGATCCCATTATTTTGCCGGGAATGGAGTTTACGGTGCCAGTGATTTCGGCCGCGATTGAACCGCAGCGCAACAGCGATCTGGATAAACTTTGGGAGAGTCTCGACAAACTGGCCGACGAAGATCCCACGTTC
>JAUVDU010000129.1 GCA_030595135.1 Deltaproteobacteria bacterium
CCCTGGTTCAAAGGGGCGCTGACGGGTGACGGCGAGTCGGAAATTTTTTGGACTGCGCCTTATCGTTTTTTCTCCGATGGTCAGACCGGGATTACAGCCTCATTGAGTTGGACCGCTCAGGGGGTTGTGCCGTATGTAATAGCCTTCGACGTGCTCCTTTGTGATCTGTTGGATTGGATTTCCGAACTTGAGCTGGGTCAGGAAGGGCGAGCTTTTATCATCTCTGATGACGCTAAGGTTTTAGGCTATTCGCAACTTGATTCTCGGGATCGTGGAGAGACGCTGCCCACGGTTGAAACGTTGGCCGATGAGGGGTTTGGTTCGGCGCTGGATAAATGGCAACGCTCGCCTGAGCAGGCAGAGCAACTTTTTTCTTTCCGGGTGCAAGGTAAACCTTGGTGGGCCGGTTTTACGGCTTTACCCATGGGTGATCGACATTTGTGGCTTGCAGTCGTGCTCCCGGAGAAAGATATTTTGGAAGTCGCCGACTATTCAGTAACCTTTTTCCGGATACCATTGATCATCCTTGTGATTGGTGGTTTGCTTTTTTTCCTCTCTCTCTTTTTTGTTCGCCGACATCTGCGCTCGCTGGAAGAGCTGCGTCGTGAGAGTCACCGTTTGGTTGAAGAGGAGTTGCAGCGGGAAGCGGCCCTGGATGATCCGGGTCAACGGATTTTCGCCCTGATTAAGGCGGGCGAGAGTGATCGCCTGGAATTTAAATCGACCGTGCGTTGGAACTTGCGCGAAGATCGTGCCGGTAAAGAGATTGAGATCGCTTGGTTAAAGGGGGTTGTCGGTTTCCTTAATACCGAAGGTGGAGTTTTGTTGATCGGGGTTGAAGATGATGGTACGGTGGCCGGTCTTGAGCGCGATAATTTTGTCAACGACGATAAATGTTTGCGCCATATTGACAGCTTGATCAGCACTCATATCGGATTAGAATTTTCTCGGTTTATCCATTTTACTATTGTCGAAATCGGTGACCGGAAAATTGTCGAGATTCGTTGTCAACTCTCCGAGATTCCGGCTTTTCTTAAAAAGGGGGAGGCGGAGGATTTCTTTATCCGCACCGGTCCGGCCAGCCGCAAACTCAAACCGAGCCAGATTATCAAATATCTGGCGAGCCGTAAAACTGAGTCATCCGCAAATGGGGCTGAAGAATGAGAAAATTGTATAGTTAAATTTTAAAATGGAGTAAAAATTATGAAGAAAATTTTTCTATTATTGCTGGTTAGCGGTTTTTTGCTGATGGCCTGTTCGTCAACCAAGGTGACCGGGGTTTGGCAGGATGAAAATTATAAGGGCAAGCCTTTTGCGAATATTCTGGTCGTCAGCAGCTTTCTTGATGGAGAGGCCAGTCGTATGAGTGAAGTTCAGTTGGCTCGTTATCTACGCAAGCGAGGAGTTTCAGCCAGCCCTGGTCATGTTGTGCTCCCGACCGGCAGCCGGGCTTCGGTTGAGGCGATTACCACAGCTATCGGTGAGCACGCTTTTGATGGGGTTTTGATCTCTAAACTGGTCGACAAGGTAGATGAGACCCAGATTGTTGCCAAAGGTTCCTGTAACAGTCGCTGGGACAGTGACTATCGACAGAGCGAGAGGCACTCACTCTCTCCCTGTCCGCCCAGCTCCCGGACTCGAACGACTGCCGTTTACGGGATTGAAACCAAGCTTTACAGTGCTGAAAATCGGGAGTTGGTGATGTCATTCTCCTCAAAAACTACTACCGATCGTCCCTCAGGCGAGTTGATCAAAGGTTTTGTCAAAACCGTGGTTGAGCGTTTGAGTCGTGCCGGCCTGTTATTGGAGTCGGGGCTGAAGTGATAAAAGGAAAGTTTAATATGAAACCGCGAATCGCCAAGTCTGGTATTGCCGAAATATGTTGTCGTAATATCAGTCAGTATTTGATGGTACTGTTGCTGCCGCTGGTAGTTGTCGGTGGCTGCTACTGGCCGAAAATTGGTTTTACAGTGGTTGGCCTGATTGCTCTTTTTATGATTATCACCAGCCGCAGGGGGCGTTTCTATTGTGGTTGGCTCTGTCCTATGGGTGCCTTTCATGAGCGTATTTTAAGTCTGTTCAGCCGCAAACAGGCAATCCCTGCCTTCTTTAAAACCCCCTGGTTTCGTTGGGGAATTTTTGTCGTCATGATGACTTTTATGAGTTCCCGCCTGCTCGTAGCCTGGAGTAGTGCTGATGCCCTGGGCAACGTTTTTCGGACTATGTGGATGGTCTCGGTCTCGCTGGCTATTGCTCTCGGACTCTATTTTAAACCCCGAACCTGGTGCACTATCTGTCCCATGGGGTTGCTGCAGGGGGTAAGTTCCAGCAATACCTATCTGCTCAGTGTTGATGAGAGCTGTATCGAGTGTGGAAAATGCGAAAAAGTTTGTCCCATATCAACCTATCCCGGAGCCTTTAGGGTCGCCGGGGGTATCGGTCAAGTACCTTCCGGAGAATGTTTGCGTTGCTCAAACTGTATTGTCAATTGCCCCAAAGATGCCTTGTCTTTTCGAGATCTGATTATTGATCAATGACGTAAATATGACTATTTTGAGTTGAACTTCATGGCTAAGAGTCTAAAATAGATTCATGCATTATTTTGTAAGATTTTTTCGCAATCTTAATATTCGCGCCAAACTCTTTGGTGGCTATTCAGCCATTTTTATCCTCTCCATCCTGCTTTGCAGCTTTATCATCTACTCTCTGATGCGGACTACGGTCGAAACCAATATCGAGCGCGAGTTGCAAAATTCAACCGCTGCCATCCTCAATATGGTGCGCACCACGGCTTCGGTATCGATTAAAAACTATTTACGCTCGGTGGCCGAAAAAAATCTTGAGATAGTCAAATATATTCATGCCAAGCAACTCTCCGGCGAACTTAGCAAGAGCGCAGCCCAGAAGCAGGCGGCGCAGATTCTTTACAGCCAAACAATCGGTAAAACCGGCTATCTTTACTGTGTCAACAGTGCCGGTATTGCTGTAGTTCATCCTAACGCAGCGGTTGCCGGGCGTGATTTTTCGACGATCGGTTTTGTGGTTGAGCAGATCAAACGCAAAGAGGGCTACCTCGAATACGGCTGGCGCAACCCGGACGAGGTTGAAAAAAGATCAAAAGCCCTCTATATGAGCTATTTCGCCCCCTGGGACTGGATTATCTCGGTCACTGCCTATCGCGATGAATTCAAAGAACTGGTCAAAGTCTCTGATTATCGAGATAGTATTCTGGCTATGCGCTTCGGTAAATCGGGCTACTCTTTTGTTCTCGATAGTCTCGGTAATGTGGTTGTCCACCCGATTCTTAAAGGCAACGTTTTTGATGTGGTCGACAGCGAGGGACAGCTTTTTGTCCAGGATCTCTGCAAACGCAAAAACGGTAAGATCGTTTACACCTGGAAAAATCCCGGTGAAGATAATTTTCGCGAAAAACTGGTAATCTTCAACTATATTCCCGAATATGATTGGATTGTCGCCTCATCCAGCTATATGGATGAGATCTATGCCCCGCTTCGGAAAGTGAAAACCATCATCATTGCCGCAGTTTCAGTGACCCTGTTGTTGATTCTACCGCTCACCCTGTTGATCAGTTCCTCAATAATTCGGCCAATGCGCGAACTCATCGGCCGTCTCACGGCCGCTACCGCCGGTGATCTCTCTGTTCGTATGTCACAGGCTCCCAATGACGAAATTGGTCACCTGGCCCGCCATTTTAACATTTTTATGGAGAAACTCGAAGCCTATCACAACAATCTGCAATTAGAGATCGGCGAGCGTCGGCGTTTGGAAAGAGAACTCTTAAATATCAGCGAGCGGGAGAAACAGAGGTTTGGCCGGATTCTTCACGATGACCTATGCCCCCATCTTATCGGTATTGAAGTCCTCACCAAAGTCTTGCAAGATAAACTCGATAAGGAGCAGGCCCCGGAAACCGCTTCGGCGGAAAAAATAAGAGGTTTCATCAGAGAGGCTATCGGCAAGACCAGAAGTCTGGCCCGAGGTCTGATGCCGGTTGAACCCGCAGCCCGCGGCCTTGAGATTTCACTGGCTGAAATGGCTGAAAATATTGCCGAGATCTACAATGTCGCCTGCAATTTTATCTGTGAGCAGACGATCCAGCTTGAAGACAACACAGTTGCCACCCATATCTACTATATTGTCCATGAAGCGGTTCATAATGCCGTCAAACATGGAGAGGCCTGTAATATCTCGATACGCCTGGCGGCAACAGCGGGGGAATCTGCTTGTTGAAATTATTGACGATGGCCGGGGTTTGCCGGAAAATCCGAACCCCAAAGGTATGGGACTGCGTATTTTAAAGTATAGAACCGATTCGATCGGGGCCTCTTTGACGGTTCACAACCTCTCCGATAGAGGGGTGAAAATTGTCTTAACTCTACCCCATACAGGTAATTGTCATGAAACATGAGCAAAACAACCTGCTGAAACCGATAAAAAGCACTGTTTTTATTGTTGAAGACCACCCGATTTTCAGCTTGGGAATGAGTGAACTGATTAATCAGGAAGAAGATCTCGAAGTTTGCGGCAATGCCGACAATACCGCTTTTGCCCTTAAGGAGATAGAGCGGTTGCGGCCGGATCTGATTCTCGTTGATCTCTCCTTAAAAGAGAGCCAGGGCATCGATCTTATTATGAAGGTTGATAAGAGCAAAAACCCAATCCCGATGTTGGTTCTCTCTATGCATGACGAAGCGATTCATGCCGAAAGGTGCATCCTGGCCGGGGCTAAGGGCTATATCATGAAACAGGAAGCCTCCGAATCGGTGATCGAGGCTTTACGTCATATTCTGGCCGGCAATATCTATGTCAGCAGTAAAATTATGAACAAGATGGTTGGCAAATTGACTGGTAAACCGGGTTCCGCTGATATTTCGGCCACAAATCGCCTGACCAACCGGGAGCTGGAGGTTTTAACCCTGATCGGTAAGGGGCTGTCAGCCGCTGAAATTGCTGAAAAACTCCATATCAGCGCCAAAACCATCGGCACCTATCGGGAACGACTCAAGGAGAAGCTCGAACTCAAACATGGCGCCGAACTGGTTCGCTACGCCGTTCTCTGGGTGGAGTTTCGCATGTCATAACCAACCGGGCAGTTCACTTTTTATGCAGCCGTTGAATTTTGCGGAGTTCATGGATGAGGAAAACATGATGAAAAAAAACAGGGTATATTTTCTGCTTTTACTTGGTTGCCTTGGTGCGATTTTTTTTATCTCTTCCGTCGCCCTTGGAGCATCATCGGGAGATGGCGGTGCCTCATTCCCCCGAAATCCCAGTAGTTATAATGATGCGGATATAAAAGGTATTTTCTCCATTCTGCTGAATCGTATAAGCCTGGAACCATTTAATCTGGTTGCCACCATCATTTTTCTCTGCGCCGTCATCCACACCTTTTTGACCAATAAATTCATCGCCGTTGCCCATAAATGGGAAAGGGAATTCCAGAAAAAAATTGACCGGAAAGAGGTGTCAAGATACTCCATCCACCATGGTGCCAAACTGTTTCATTTTTTCGGTGAGGTGGAAATTGTTTTTGGACTTTGGGTTATCGTTCTGTCCGGGGCCATTATCAGTTTTTATGATCGGGAAACGTGGTTGCACTATATTAGCCATGATGTGAATTTTAGCGAGGCCCTGTTTGTTGTCACCATAATGATCCTGGCGGCAAGCCGGCCGATATTGTTGTTGGCGGGATCTGTCATGCGGCGCCTTGCCGATCTGATGGGAGGA
>JAUVDU010000279.1 GCA_030595135.1 Deltaproteobacteria bacterium
CATTGAGGGCTTTCTCTGGAGGAGCCTAGGCCAAGCGATTGGATGAATGTCAGTCGTGATCGACAGAACTTTCTTTAATACGAAATTTTATTTTTTTTTAAAAAAGTTTAGATTCGATCAGGACGGCGTTTTACCGGTTATTTGCCGGGCAATTTATTTTTAAGACTGTTTTTGAGGAGGAAAAAGTCGATGAGTCCTT
Source organism: Deltaproteobacteria bacterium (assembly GCA_030595135.1). GTDB lineage: Bacteria > Desulfobacterota > Anaeroferrophillalia > Anaeroferrophillales > Tharpellaceae > Tharpella. Next base: position 200 of record JAUVDU010000279.1, read on the forward strand.
ATAAAAAGGAGTGCTTGTTCACGTTAGGTTGTTTTTTGATGACGATCTTACTGACCAATATTTACCCGCTCTGGTTCATGTTTCCGGGAATAACCAAGTCCTATATCATGGGTTTTCCGACCCACTATTTTCTGGCCATGTTCATAGGCTGGGTATGTTTGATACCTTTTTACTGGTTCTACATGAATGTCAGTGAAAATATTGACCGTGAAATTGAAGCCAGTAGTGCACCGGGAGGGGAAAAATGAGACGTTTGCTATTTGCTATCCTGGCCCTGCTGAGTACACCGGCGTTTGTTGTTGCAGCCGAAGAGGCCGCTAAGTATAAGTTTGAGCCGACCAAATCGATCTCGACATTTGGTTTGATCTACACTGTGGTCATGGTTGTTTCTTTTCTTTATGTCGGTTATCTCTCACAGAAGAAAACCAGCACCTCTGACGATTACTATACGGCTGGTCGCGGTATTGGCGCCCTCTCGAATGGTCTTGCGATGACCTCGAACTTCCTGAGTTTAGCCACTTTTTTGGGATTTACGGCTCTGATCTGGAAACTCCAGTTCCTCCTGGTTGCCTTTGTTATGGCTTGGTTGGGTGGTTTTGTCCTGATCTCAATCGGGGTTGCCCCGAGTCTCAGGCGTTGGGGTAAATTTACCAGTATGCAGTTCATCGGTGAGCGTTATGGTACTGCGGCCAAGATTATTTCAGTTCTCTGTATGATCCTTTTGGCTCAGCTCTATCTGATCGGTCAGATGAAGGGTGTTGGTAACATCTTTCAGGTTATGTTTCACTGGGACTACAGGACCGGTTTGATCATTGGTGGCCTGGTTGTTACCTCTTATGTTACAATTGGTGGTATGTATGGTCTCTCCTATAACCAGACCCTGCAGTGTGTTATCTTGATGTTCGCTCTGATCTTTCCGACGATCATTATTCTGATGAAAATGAACGCTGGTGCCGCTAGTATTTTCCCACCTTTTGGTTACTCCAAACTGGTACCCACCATGTTGGATCAGTTGCCGACCTATTTTGATCCGTTTACGACCGTGATGGGTAAGATCCCTTTGACGTTTAAGTACTACACCGCGATTTTCTTGAGTCTCTCCTTCGGGACTATCGGTCTGCCTCATATCGCGATGCGTTACTTTACGGCTCCTTCAGTTCGTGAAGGTAAAAAAGCGACTTTGTGGGGAATCTTCTTTATCGGTTTCGTCTTTCTGACCACATTTGCTATCGGTTTTGCCGCTAAACTTTATACTGTTCAAGAAATTCAAGGTGTTCAGGGTTTGGCGATCAACCCGAAAGATGCCGATATTCTCGTTGTCGTTATGAGTCAGGCCTTTACGCCGTCCTGGATTGGGGCTCTGCCGATTGCTGGTGCTATGGCTGCTGGTCTCTCAACGATTGCCGGTCTCCTGATGGTTATCGGTACCGGTATCGGTCATGATATCTACACGACAATTAACCCGAATGCGACGGATGAGAAAAAGATGAAGATGGGTCTTCTCTTTACCGCTCTTGGTGGTATTGCGACTATCTTTATGGCTTTGAATCCGCCTCAGTTCCTGCTCACCAGTGTTATCTGGGCCTTCGTTGTCGCCGCTTCAACCTTTACTCCGGTTCTGATCTTAGGTATCTGGTGGAAGGGTGCGAATAAGCTTGGTGCCAACTGTGGTATGATCATCGGTGCCATACTCTCGGTTACGTTGTGGTTTGGTAAAGGTAAACTTTTTGGTTTCCAATTTGTCAACATGGGTCCGATTGGCTACCTCATGGGTGGTATCTTCAGTGCTTCCGCAGCCTGGTTTGTGACGGTTGCCGTGAGTCTGATCACCGGTGGTGAAAAAGATATGGAGATCCGCAAGGTTGTTGACCGGATTCATGGTTGGAATGACTACGATGATAGTCGTTATTCCGGTAACACATTTGCCATCTGTTGTGCCGTTATTGCTCTTGGTCTGATGGTTTGGTCGATGATGCCCTACTAGGACGATTGAGTTCGTTTGTTAGGGTACGTTAGAATAAAAAAAGACAGGGGGGATGTCAAATCCCCCCTGTCTTTTCAGTTTTAGATGTGCTATCATCCTACTGAAGCTGTGTAGATAGTTTCTCTTCTTTTTCTTACGTTGGGTTTTTAAATTATGTTGCTTGCCGATCTCTTTTTGTTCCGAGATACACCATATCGCTATGCTCGTGATAACTCCCGCTCCCCCCTGCTGATGCCCTTTCTTCTAATCGGTATCGGCATAATCTATGGTTTTCTGGTGGCCCTTTTTCAAAAAATGGGCGGAGTTGAACTCCATGGACTTGCCGTAGAGCAGATTTCCAACAAAGTTCTTTTTGGCGGTAATATCATCTCCGGTATATTTGTCGCGCTGGTTTTTCACGGCGGTGTAACCTTGATTGTTTGGCTTATGGCTAAAAGTGTTGGTGGGCCGGGGAACTTGGGTATACTTTACCGGACAACCGCCTATCTCTTGCCCCAAGCCCTGCCGGCCTTGCCATTTCTAGCTTCAAGAAGTGCCATGCCGGAAGGTGGTTTTGAGGTATTGGCCTACAGTTGGCTCTATACACCGTTGGCAGCCTATGCTTTCATCTCAATGGCTGTCGGCCTTTTTCATATATTTCGTGTCACCCAACAAATTACAACTCTGCGTTGTGCCCTGGCTGTCTTCATCACAATTTTCTTCTGTAGTTCGGTTTTGCTGCTTTAAATTTTACTGCGAGGTCAAGGGAAGTTTATCTTTCCCCGGCGCGAGCAAGCGAAAAAAGGGTTAGCATTCCGTATTTTTTTGTCCTCTTTTCTAGTATTACAGTAACCTCACAATCGCCTCTCTTTTTAACCATCTCCAGAAATTTCCGGCGTCCGCCATCTCGATCAGAAAGCAGCAGATAATCATAATTGGCCTCAAGGATAAAGTTGAGTTCAAGTTCATTGACATTTAGTATGGTGCAATGCTGCCAAGGTGAAGAGACAATGGGTTTGTTCAGATAGGCGTAGAAATGGGTGAACAGAACTTTTTTGGATGTACTGTAAAGTCTGATTTCCCGGTCTCCGGGATGAGTTTTGGCTAAAGTAAGTCCGACCTCCTTAAAAGGCAAAGCGCGATTGCTTTTACTGCTATTTAAAATAGATGGGAGTGCAAAAATGAGTACAATCAGGCAAAGCCCAATATAGTTTACTCTCTTAGAGTTAGGGGGACGATTTCGCCAAACGGAAAATAATTTACTAAAACCATAGCCGGAAAAAACCAGGGTTGGAAAGTAGATCAGGGCAACGAACCTTTCGCTGCTGTACCAGTTTAGCAATATCTGGATATAGATAAGGGCTGTACCGCTTAAAATTAAGAGCGTCAGGAAAATCATTGGGCGT
>JAUVDU010000304.1 GCA_030595135.1 Deltaproteobacteria bacterium
ACCGCCAAAGATTTAAATTCAGCCAAAGAACCTAAATCGGAATTCAGACAACTGATCCAGAGATCGCTCTCCTCAACCCGCACCTCGAATGAACCACCTTCGAAATCTAACGGTTGACGATAGCTCCGCTGACGATAGCTGCTCGGATGCGGTCGCACGACCCCTTTTGACATAACCTTATAACCCTGTCAAGTATAATGTTTTGAAAAATGCTTAGTAACTATTCAGCTAACCCGCAAATTCAGGGTACTTCTCTACTTACGCTGAATAGTTACAATGCTTAAATAATATCCAAAGACAGGCGTAAAGCCTTTACCCGATCACTCAATTTCTGCCGACCAACGACCGTGGCACCATGCTGAGCAACAATCTCAACCAGAGCGCTGCCGACGATAATGGCATCGGCATGAGCTCCGACAGTACTCGCCTGTTCCGGGGTTGAAATCCCGAAACCGGCCGCTAACGGCAACTCTCCGGCAATTTTTTTGACTCGATCAAGAGATTGCGAAAGTTCTTCCGGCAGACGGGTTCTTGTACCCGTAATCCCGGTTACCGTAACATAATAGAGAAAACCACGGCCCGCCGCAACTATCTTAGAGAGCCGAGCATCCGGTGTCGTCGGGGCGGCCAGAGGAATAACGGCAAGTTTCTCGACCGCCAAACGACGCAACTCCTCCGACTCTTCCAAAGGCAGATCGGGAACAATAAGCCCGTCAACCCCGGCAGCCGCAGCATCCGCGACAAATTTTTCCAAACCGTAGCGATAAACGGGGTTGTAATAAGTCATCAAAACCAAGGGAATTTCTGTCCGCCGACGAATCTCTTTGACCATGGCGATAATTTTTTTCAAGGTTGTCCCCTGGGCCAAGGCGCGTAAAGAGGCTGCCTGAATCGTCGGGCCGTCGGCTAAGGGGTCGGAGAAAGGAACTCCGAGTTCAACAATATCAGCCCCGGACTCAGCCAGGGTTTCAACCAGATCGGGGGTCGCATCAAGATCGGGATCACCAGCCGTAATAAACGTAATCAGAGCTTTACGACCCTCAATTTTTAATTGCGCAAAAGTTTCATCAAGACGCGACATCACTTTTCCTCCCCTTTTTTTAGTGCAGCCAGAGTGGCAACATCCTTATCCCCACGACCGGAAAGATTAATAAGTACAGTTTTCTCTTTTAGCAGATTCGCCTGAGCCACCACGCCGGCCAGCGCGTGAGCACTTTCGAGAGCCGGAATAATGCCTTCGGTGCGGCATAAAAGCCGCAACGCCGTAAGCGCCTGATCATCGGTTACACCGATATATTCAACCCGGCCCTGATCCCGCAGATAGCTGTGTTCAGGGCCAACTCCGGGATAATCAAGACCCGCCGAAATCGAATGGGCCTCCTTGATCTGACCATCCTCAGTCTGGAGAAGATAACTTAAAGAGCCGTGCAGAACTCCGGGCTCCCCGACACACAACGGCGCCGAATGCGCCCCGCTCTCAAGGCCGCTGCCGGCAGCTTCAACCCCAACCATTTTCAGATCATCTTCAAGAAACGGATGAAAAATCCCGATCGCATTACTTCCGCCGCCGACACAAGCAAACACATAATCCGGGAGAGCGCCGCTCTGTTCAAGGATTTGCTCTCTAGCCTCTATTCCAATAACCCGCTGCAGATCACGAACGATCAGCGGATAGGGATGGGGACCGACCACCGAGCCGATAATATAGTGAGTATGGCCGACATTTGTCACCCAATCCCGAATCGCTTCATTGGTCGCATCTTTTAACGTCCGGCTGCCGGAGGTGACCGGAATAACTTTGGCCCCAAGCAGATCCATACGATAAACATTCATGGCTTGGCGCTCAATATCCTTCTCGCCCATGTAAATCTCGCACTCTAAACCAAAAAGAGCGGCGGCGGTCGCCGTCGCAACCCCATGTTGCCCGGCTCCGGTTTCAGCGATAAGTCGCTTTTTCCCCATGCGCCGGGCGAGCAGAGCCTGCCCCATAGTATTATTGATCTTATGAGCTCCGGTATGGGCCAGATCCTCACGTTTGAGATAGATCTCTTTAATACCTAACTCCCGGGCCAACCGTTTAGCCCGATAGAGGGCCGTCGGCCGACCACAATAATTTGCCAACCACTCTTTGAGCTCTTCCTGAAAATCCTGATCATGACGATACTGCTCATAGGCTTTCGTCAATTCATCCAGAGCCGCAATCAAAGTTTCCGGGACAAAACGCCCCCCATAGGCACCAAAATAGCCTTTTTCATTGGGAACAATCACTCTTTCCACCTCCGTTTTATTCTTCATCTTCTTCACTTTTTTCCGATTAAAAATTTGTTTTGATAAAACTCTAGGGATAGCGGGTTGTTTTCTGAAACGTCTCGCAAAATTTTGTCATTTTTCCCAGCGAACGAAGCCAGAAAATTGCGACTGTTTGAGTGAGATACGAACGAGTTTCGCAATTTTGGCGTAATGAGCGCTGGAAAAATAAAAATTTTGCACCCAAAGGGCATAAACTTCAGAAGTGGAAGAAAATAACTCGATATCCCGGGTCGCAATCAGCAAGCTGGATAAAACTGATTTTTTTCGGCCATTTTGACCGCCTCGATAAATTTTCTGATTTTGCTCAAATCCTTAATACCGGGAGCACTTTCCACGCCGGAACTAACATCAACCCCGAAAGGTCTGGTCATGGTGATAGCCGCTCCAACATTCTCCGGGTTTAAACCACCAGCTAAGAAAAAACGGCTTCCGGACCAGGGCAAAACCTGCCGCCAATCAAAAACCTTCCCCCCGCCCCCGGCCATGTCCGGCAGCCAGGTATCAAAGAGGGCTGCCCAGTAAGAGCTTAAAGAACTTTGCGGCAGCGTGCGGCCAACGCCGAGGCGAAAAACCTTGAGCAGTTTATAAGCCTCTAAGGCCCGGCAATAATCCAAGTCTTCAGAACCATGCAGCTGCAACACATCGAGAGCGCAAAAAGCAGCAATATCTTGAATTTCGACCAACGGAGCATCAACAAAAACCCCGACCTTCAAGACCCCTTCCGGCAACCCCGCTGAAATTTCTACCATCCTCTCCGGGGATATCCGGCGCGGACTCTTGGCAAAAACAAAACCCAAGAGATCGGCTCCCAGATCACTAGCCGACAAAACATCCTGACGCCGGGTCAGGCCGCAGATTTTGATCTTAGTGGTCAATATTATAACTCCTAACCCGGCAGAGCCGGAACCAAACAGGTTGCTTATATTTGCTATGGTAAACTTAAAGTTTTTGTCCGCAGATTACTCTCTGCACAAATTCTTAAGCATTTCAACCCGACCGACACCGGCCTTAACCAGGCTTGTACCGATAAGAAACGC
>JAUVDU010000177.1 GCA_030595135.1 Deltaproteobacteria bacterium
CGACACTAAAGTCGACATCCTCTCCGGCGGCGAATGCCGCCGGGTTGCTCTCTGCCGACTTTTGCTCAAGAAACCTGACATCCTTTTACTTGATGAACCAACCAACCATCTTGATGCCGAAACCGTGGCCTGGCTTGAGCAACATCTGCAACGCTATGAAGGTACGGTTATCGCAGTCACCCATGACCGCTATTTTCTCGACAATGTTGCCGGTTGGATTCTTGAACTCGACCGCGGTCACGGTATCCCCTGGAAAGGCAACTACTCCTCATGGCTTGAACAGAAAGAGAAACGTCTCGCCCAGGAAGAGAAAGTGGAGTCTAACCGGCGCAAGACTTTGCAGCATGAGTTAGAGTGGATCCGCATGACTCCCAAGGCTCGCCACAGCAAATCAAAAGCCAGAATCAAAGCCTATGAGGAGCTCCTTGGCAGCGAAGGTGAAAAACGGGGACGCGACCTTGAGATCTTTATCCCGGCGGGCCCCCGCTTGGGTAAAGTGGTAATTGAGAGTAATGAACTGAGTAAAGCTTTTGGCGATAAACTGCTTTTTGAAAATTTAAGTTTCGCCCTGCCGCCCGGCGGCATTGTCGGGATTATCGGCCCCAACGGTGCCGGTAAAACAACCCTTTTCAAACTGATCACCAGCCAGGAAACCCCGGATAGCGGTTCGATTCATCTGGGTGAAAGTGTTAAACTCGCTTTTGTCGACCAGAACCGTGACACGTTAAACCCGGAAGAGACCATCTGGCAAGCCATCTCGGAAGGCCAGGAAACCCTGATGCTCGGCAACCGTGAAATAAATTCAAGAGCCTACGTCGGCCGCTTTAATTTCTCCGGTTCCGATCAACAGAAAAAAGTCAGTCTCATTTCCGGTGGCCAGAGAAACCGTGTCCATCTGGCCCGCATGCTCAAATCGGGAGCCAATGTCATCCTCCTCGATGAACCGACCAACGATCTTGATGTCAACACCTTAAGAGCTCTGGAAGAGGCGCTGGAAAATTTTGCCGGTTGCGCCGTCATTATCAGCCATGACCGCTGGTTCCTGGATCGTATTGCCACCCATATCCTGGCCTTCGAAGGAGATAGTAAAGTTGTCTGGTTTGATGGCAACTACTCCGAATATGAAGCTGATCGCAAAGCCCGTCTCGGAGCCGCGGCCAATCAACCTCAACGCATCAAATATCGTCATTTAACAAGAAAGTAATTTTCCAGGAGAATAACATTGAAAATTGGTTTTACGGGTACGGAGTTACCGGAAGGTAAAGTTAAATTCAACGATAAATGCCTGATAGCTCTGGAAAAAAAAGATAAACCAAAAAAAGTCACCCCTTTTTTTGCCGAATTCATTAGTGATGAACTGGTTCATGTTGAGGCCATTATCATCCCGGCCGACAATATCCTCGACCTTCTGATCTTTGATCTTGAAAAGATCGAAACCCGACTCTCCCGCACCGAAAATGAAGAGGAAAAAGGTTTACTGCAAAAAGCTCTGCAAAACCTTGAAGAGGAGATCCCATTATGCGATCAAGGCTTTAACACAGATGAAACGGCCATAATTTTAAGCGCTGATCCCTACAGCCTCAAACCCGTCATCCAGATCAGCGGAGATGAAGACATTGACGAACTTATCGCCAAAGTCCTCGAAAAATCAGACTACATGTTTTTTTATACCACCGGCCCCTCCGAATCACATGCCTGGTTGATAAAAAAAGGCTCCGATATCATTACCTGCGCGGCCAAGATCCATTCCGACTTGGCTCGCGGTTTCATCAAAGGCGACGTTGTCAACTTCAACGATTATCTTGATTGCCACAATTTTAACGAGTGCAAAAGCAAAGGTATCGCCAAAGTCGTAGATCGAGATTATGTTGTTGAGCCAAATGAGATTATAGAGATACGATTCAACGTCTAATAATTGCTGTCGACTCCTCAATTTTTAACTCAAACGCAAGGGTAAATTTGAAAAAAAGAAAAATAATTTTCAAAAAACAACTTTTTATCCGAGAATTCCCTTGCATTATCATTAGAAGTACGCTAGTAACGCCCAATTCGAACCAACAAGCTTTTCCAGATGTTGGTAATTAACAACGCCATTATGAATGGCACACTATGCAAGAGGATGTTATGTCAGAGCAAGTCGAAGGTACGGTAAAATGGTTTAATGATGAAAAAGGTTTTGGATTTATTGAGCAGGAAGGCGGGAGTGACGTTTTCGTTCACTTCAGCGCTATTAATGGCTCAGGCGGTCGCAAAACTCTCCACGAAGGCCAGAAAGTCACGATGGAAGTGACTCAAGGTCAAAAAGGCCCTCAGGCTGAGAATGTTACCCCCCTTTAAGTAACAACAAGCGGCACGATCTCAACTGATCGTGCCGCTTGATTTTTCCCTCCTCCGAAACACTCCCCCAGCAAAATATCAGCAGCAAACCGCAGACCAATAATCGTAGCGATAATTATCTACCATTTACATTGAAATTCAGAGCCGTCCGGTTAGCAACTTACTATGCAAGAAATCTAGGGATATCGGATTGCAATTAGAAAACCGGACACTGCTGATTAAAATTCATTATTCGTAACTATTCTTCTATTCCTAAAATCTCCACAGTAAAAGATAGGGCATCAATCAAAATAGCCGAATCACTTTCCTGAAAAAGCGATCCGGCTATCTACAGTCACCCGATTATCTATCTTACCACCTTACAAGGTCGGCATTTTATAAAACCAGTCACATGCTATTTCGTAACACTACTCTGGTATCGCATTGATCATAATCAACGCCTCATATGCTGCCGACCTTCTACTCGAAAAGTTACCAAACCATTTATCATAAATTGTCAAAATCTCTTTTGAGCGATTAAGGTTGGATATTACACTGTCTGCAATGTGACGAAAATCTGAATCATTTTTCCTCACTGCCAGAGCAAAAGGTTCATAGGAGAACAGGTCTGGAAGAATCGAAAAATTACCAGGGTTATCTGCCGCCAAGGCCAAACCAATCAAGACAACCTGATCAGCGGCAAAAGCATCAATTTCTTCTTTCTTTAATGCCTCAAGACCATCTGCGGCTGAATTTAATATGACAATTTCAGCATTTGCTTGAGTCTCTAGAAACAGTTTTTTTAACTCTGCAACAGTGGTTGTGCTTTTCACAACGCCAATTTTTTTCCCACTAAAATTATTTTTTATATTTTTACCTCTCAACGTCATAAATGACCCCCCCGTGACAAATGTAAGTTGGGTGAAATCGACAAGTTCACCACGAGAGATTGTTTTGGTAGTGCCATCACATAATATATCAATCTCATTTTTAGCTAACGCCTCAAATCGGTTTTCAGATGTCACAGTCACGTACACAATTCCCACATCCCTGCCAATCTTCTTTTCTACGCCGGCCGCAATACGTTTGCCAAGATCAATCGAATAACCCGCAGGTAAATTGTCTTTACCCAAAAAAGACATTGGTGGTTGAGATTGACGAAAACCAATTTTAATTTTTCCGGATTCCTGAATCTTCTTTAAAGTTCCGGTTAGCTCTTGGGCTGATAGCGGATTAGTAAAAAATGCAACCATTAAAAAAACTGTCAGTAAAACTCTCATGCTGTTTTTCTCCTGTTTAAAATTTAGTTAATATTTATGTAACTATTCAGCGTAAGTAGAAAAGCACCGAATATTGATGGATTTCAGTAAATTCTGGGGACATAACCTGATTCTCCGAAGGAAATCGGGATTGTGTCCCCGGAATTTACGGGTTATCTGAATAGTTACATATTTATCTTTATTACTAACATTATTTTCATCCAAATACAAGCTTATAGCCAACCTGTTTTCGGTCAGACAATAAACCTTTACTACCGACAACCGAGAATATTAGTGACTCCATGACAACGGCAGGCCGTACTGAAAAGCAGAGGGCCGGGGCAACGATCATTAACAAAAGAGATTATCCGTTGCAGACGCCGTAAAGGAAACCCCCCAAGCCCGGGGCCAATCTGGGTGCTGGGCAAGATCAGAGATGACAATTTCACTCCTTGTTCCCCCGACTGACGATAATCAAGACGAGCCAGGAGCTTGAGAAGAGAAGGATCACGTTTTTTTCCGGTATGGAAACAGTGGGTTCGGGGCTGGGGACAATCGGAGGGACAGAGAAAATCAGCTAAACTGCTGTAGATTTCATCCCGCTCTCCAGTGAAAAGATTGGGCAGTAAAGGCAGGGTTGTCCAAGGTAACCTTTGCCGATGGCTGACTCGGCGCAAAACCGCGAAAGCCAGATGGAGTGGTACCGTGGGAATAATCCAGTCATTTCTCAGAGCCTCGGAATCTTCGAGAAGGGCAACAAGATAGTCAACCGCATCCAGACTGCTGGTTGAAAAAGGTGTGTTTGCCGAAGCTAAAAATTTTTGCCCGGAGATCAGATTATCATTATCTGAATCAACCAGAACCAAAGTTTGAGAGTCTCTTTTTTGGGCGTAATATTCAAGTGCCCGATAACCAAATTTCCCGCAACCGATGATATGTATTCGCTCCATTACCGATCCCTCTCCACAATATAATCGGCCAAGGCCTTAAGACCATAAGCTTTTTCACCTAAAGGTTCAAGCAGAAGAAGCGCCTGCCGATGCAGATCGGCGAGCCTCAAACGGGCCTCTTCAAGACCAAAAAGAGAGACAAAGGTCAATTTTCCCAGTTCCCGATCAGAACCAATATCTTTGCCCAGACTCGCCTCTTCACCAACTTCATCAAGTATATCATCGGCCACCTGAAAAGCCAGACCGATGATGGAACCAAATTCAGTTAATCGCGCCCGCAAAAAAGGATCACC
>JAUVDU010000106.1 GCA_030595135.1 Deltaproteobacteria bacterium
CCATCCCGGGATATATTGCTTACGCACCAACGAACTTGAATGGGATGAAGCTACATTGTGGCGAACGTATACAATGTTAACCGATCTCGAAGCTGTGTTTCGCAGTCTTAAATCAGAACTGGGCTTACGACCTGTTTATCACCACAAAGAAGAACGAGCCGATGGTCATCTTTTTATTACGGTTCTGGCATATCAAGCCGTCCAGGTCATTCGGCGAAAGCTGAAAAGTTACAATATCAACGATAGCTGGACCTCATTAAGAAAGATTTTTTCCGGCCAACAGAGGGTCACCGCCACATTCAAACAAAAGGACGGCCGCACTTTACATGTCAGAAAGACGACAATTGCCGAGCCAAAGCTACAAAAACTTTATGATGCTTTAGAGATTTCCGCTTCACCAGCAGGTACGCAAAAAACGATAAATTAACAAAATGAAACAAATGTAGTGCCACTCGAATCTTTTTTGATGCATAACTTACTGATTTAAATAAATATATTTTTTATGCCGTTAAACATGGGTTAAAAAGGCCCAAGCAGCCAAATTAATTTGTCTGCTTGGGCCTTTTATTGATCAGAAATACTTTACTTTTTGACTTTTTCGAATCCCTACGCTTCGTTACGCGTATTTTCCCCTCTCAGTAACCACGCCGCCAGAGCCGGTAAAACGAATACGGCACCGATCATATTGACGAGGAAGAGAAAAGTTAAAAGAATCCCCATGTCGGCCTGGAACTGTAACGGTGACCATATCCAGGTGGCAACCCCAATGGCCAGACTTAAGGCCGTGACCAGAACTCCGTTCCCGGTAATATCCAGGGTTATCTCGTAGGCTTTGCGAAAGGATTCTCCCCGCTGGAGGATAGATTTGAAACTGGCGTAGATATAGATCCCGTAATCGACCCCGACGCCGACCCCCAAGGCGACAATTGGCAGGGTGTTAACTTTTAAGCCGATTCCCATAATTGCCATCAGCGCATATCCCAGCAGCGAGACCAACGCGAGTGGCAGCAGAATACAGATTACCGCTCGAATCGAGCGAAAGGCGATCAGGCAAAAGAGAATTACGGCGCCGTAAACGTAAAACAGGATTGGCATCTGGGAAGCTTGAACTTCCTCATTGGTGGCCGCCATAACACCCACGTTATTACCCATCATAGTGATTTTCAATTTGTTACTCAGAACCGGGTGATCGTCTCGATATTTTCTCGCTGCCGCCACAATTCTGGTAATAGTTTCAGCTTTATGATCCCGGGTAAAGAGGTAGATCGGCATAACGCTGACGTCGGCATTCATCAGCCCACTCGCTGAACTTATCCCTAAAAAACAACTGGCAATTGAGGGTTGGTTGGTTGGAAGAACCCGCCAAAAAGGTGAACCTTCATTCCATCCGGCATTGGCATAGCGCAGATATTTGGCCAAGCTGACAGTATAAACAACACCATCAATATTTGACAAAAACCACTCAAAATCATCAATCTCGGCCAGATTTTCACAATTAACCCCGGCATCGGCCTCGCCACCCTCGATAAAAATCGACATAATATCGAGCCCGATAGCAAATTTCTTCGTAATAAAAGCGGTATCGAGATTATAGCGTGAATCAGGACGCAATTCGGGAACCCCGGCCTGCGTGTCCCCAATTTTGATGTCGCCAGCTTTCCAGGCTCCCAAAAGAGCCAGGAGTAGGCACAGACCAATAATGCCAGCGGCTACGGGTCGGGTCGCTACGGAGGACAATTTATACCATATTGGTTGAAAAAACGCGGCCTTCTTCTTCAGTTTTCCCCGGTATTTTTCGTTGGCACTGACATAAGAGAGGACTACGGGCAAGAGAATCAGGTTGGTTAAAATTATAACCGCAACCCCAATGCCAGCCGTCATCGCCATCTCCTGAATGATTCGGATCTTGATCAAAAAGATAGTGGCAAAACCGATGGTATCGGTAGCCAGAGCGGTAAGACCGGGAATCAGCAACGTACTGAAACTGGCTTTGGCCGCTTCAAGCGGTGATTTGCCTAAAAAAATTCCGGCCGAGTTGGTACTAACCATCTGAATACCATGGCTTATGGCAATCGCAAAAACCAGAAATGGGACTAAAATACCCATGGGATCAATACCAAAACCCATCAGCGGCAACAAACCAAGCTGCCAGACCACAGCGATCAGGGCCACTCCCAACAGAACCCCGGTTCGCCGCAGGGAGAGGGTGTAGAAATAAACCAGCAGGGCTGTTACGAGAAAAGCCACACCGAAAAAAAGTACCACCCGAGCGGCACCATCGGTCATATCGCCCATAACTTTGGCAAAGCCGATAATGTGAATATCGATATTTTCAGTTTGATATTTTGTGCGAATCTCTTCGAGACGATCAGCAACATCCAGAAGATTTAGTTTTTCACCGGTCTGCGGGTCGATCTCCATAAGATCGGTTTTAATCAAGGCGGCGGTGAAATCTTTAGCCACGAGCCGCCCGATATGAGTCGATTTAAGTAGGTTTGAGCGTACCTTTTGCAAAAATTCCGGCGTCGGCGAAAAGTCCGCCGGAACCAGGCTGCCCCCAGCAAAACCCTCTTCAGTAACCTCGGTAAAGCGCGCATTTGGGGTGAAAATTGAAATAACCCGACTGCGATCAACTCCCGGCAGAAAGAAAACCTCTTCAGTGACCTTCTGGATTGCGCTAAAAAACTCCGGCGTAAAGATATCTCCCTTTTTGGGAGCCAAAGCGACAAGTAATTTATTGGCACCGCCGAACTCCTTTTGATGACGGACATAGGTTTTCATAAACTCGTGTTCCATCGGCACAAGCTTGGTAAACCCGGCATCTATCTTAAGATGACTTGCGGAATAGCCCATAAAAATGGTTATCAGGGCAAAAGCGATAATGACAAGGAGCCGGTTGCGAAAAACCAGAGACTCGGCCGCGGGAATGATACGAGATAACATATTTACCTTTAATTTACGGTAGTTTTAATATACTGTTTACAGGTTATTTGGTTTGCCCTGATCGGAGCTTCAGTTGCCGGGCAAATCCGCTAACTTGGCGCCCCGTTCTCCGGCTAAAATAAGTGCATCTGATTTAGTTTTAACGATGGAGGTCAAGGATATTCGATTGGGTTGTTGCAAAGTAAAACTTTTTCCATTATCGACGCTGGTCAGGATGACCCCACCCATACCCGTGACGATTATGCTTCCGTCTTTCAGTCTGGCGGCATCGGTCAAAAGGGCGGTAGTACCGGTTTCAATCTGTTTCCAGCTCTGTCCACCGTTTTCAGAGAGAAAGATATGACCACGCAGAGCGTAAGCGATAAGCTTATCGCCATCAAATGAGAGAATACCGAAGAAAGAGCCTTCGTATGGTGATGGCAACTCTTGCCAGGTGTGACCACCATCATCAGAACGAAACATAAAACCTGCTTCGGCAGCTATATAGTAAATTCCAGTGGAACTTCTGGCAATACCGTTAAGATGATAATCAAATGGTAATGGTTCTTCATCATCAAGTGCGTTATAGGCGACATCATTATTTTGCCGGATAACAAATTCACTCGGCTGCCAGCTCTTGCCGCCATCCTGAGTGATCATAAATTTAGCATAAGCACCAATAGCAAATCCATAATCTCCGGTTACAATTAAGTCAAACAGGGGCCGCTCCTCTTGAGGAGCCGAGCTTTGAAGCTTCCAGGTTTCACCACCATCTTCGGTAGCGAGAATAACCGCACTATGTCCTACGGCCCAGCCGCGCAGATCATCCGCAAAGTAGATACTGGTAAGCATGTCTTGGGTCGGAACCTTAACCTGTCGCCAGTTTACACCATCATCATCGGAGAGCAGGATGTGTCCACGCCAGCCGACCGCAACGATTCGCTTCCCGGCAGTGGCTAGATCGAGGATCAAGGTTTTTGACGCCAGCGGCATCATGATGGCTGCCCGTTCATTACGATCAGGTTGAGCAGCAAAGCAGAGATTGGAGATTAAGGTACCAAGCAAAAAAGCTGAAAGCAGTACCAAGACTAAAATCCGGCTAAATTGAGAGGTTTGTTTGTTGATAAAATCCATTTTGAGCCTATAAAAAACCCCGCCCATAATCTAGCAGTCCTCGATCGGAGAAAGAATTTTACTCTCGAACAGACTTCAGGAGATCTGGAACGGGGTTTTTTGTTAAGATTTATATTTTAGCGTCTTCCGCTCCGGCGTAAAGAAGCAGGGGTAAAGTTTCCGACCGGGTAGTCAACGTTAAAGTTGTAAGTTTCTCTCTCTTCATTGTCGAGATACATGAAGACATAGCGTCCAGCCTGGAGATCATAGTGGATATTCGATGTACTCCATGAGCAGGGAACTTCATAGTAGTTTATGACAAAGGATTCGGAAAAACGCCACAACTTATCCCGATTATCATACTTGTCGGTAGCAACCACGCCCCAAGTATCCTCATCCAGATAGAATACGCGTTTTTTGTAGATATGGCGAGTACCTTTTTTCAGGCTGGCTTCCACTACCCATACCCGATGCAGTTCATAGCGCAGATAGTCGGGATTGTAGTGCATTGGTTGAATGATATCTTTATATTTCAGCTCGTCACTGTGAAGTTTGTATGAGTTGTAAGCAACATACATCTCTTTTTTGCCGAGCAATTTCCACTCATAACGTTCGGGACTACCGTTGTACATCTCGTAATCATCCATTGTCCGGAGCCCGTCGGAACCGGTTCCCGGGGTATCGAAAGCAACCTGGGGAGCCCGTCGAACCCGACGCTGACCCGGATTATAGGTCCAGGCTCTACGCGTCTCTTTTTTCTGGTTTAACATGTCATGAACAATCAGAATCCGGCCAGCAACCCGGGGGGGGCCCAAGAGATCCATCTTAAAAAAGAGGATGACGTTACCCATCTCCTCTTCAGTCATCCCCGGCTGGCTGTATTGCCAACGAACCTGAGTATTCTCGGTGCCGAGGTTGTAGCTGCCGCCACGAGTTACCGGTGAGTAGACAAAGGTACGGTCGATACAGCCGCCGCGCCAGTGAACCAAGTGGTTCCAGATCGCTTCAAGACCATTTTTCGCAATCGGAAAGGGCAGACCCTCGGCCGCATTAACGATACCGTTACCATCTTCGGTAAGTTCCGCTGTCTGTGCCACTCTTTTGGTCGCGTCATAGATACGTTGTGGAGATGAAGCGCTACGACGGGTGGGATAGACATTCAGGTAATAGTCCGGATCAGCTTCGAGCAGGGCTTTATGACCTTCGGTAAGTTGATCGGCGTATTTCGCCATATTGGCTTTGTTGATCTTAAATAGAACTTTATCATCCGCAAAAGGATCGGGATGATGGTCACCGGGTTTATAATTAGCTGGCGGGGTGGTGATGCCGCCGTCCCACGCGGGAATCGTGCCCGCAGCATTTCCGGCCTTCTCACCCCCCATAGGGGTGAGATCACTGCCTAGGCGGGCCGCCTCTTCAGCTGAAATTTTAGCCTGAACACCGGATGCACAGAGCATCACGGCGAACAGCAAAATAGTTATAAAGCCAATGGTTTTTCGCATTTCAGTTCTCCTTAATTGTATATTAGAAACTGTATTTGAGATTAAGGCCGACAAAATCCCGGTCATTTCTGACATTGTAAGCACCGGCCCCAAAATAGCTGGTGTAGCTGAGGTCAGCCGTCCAGGAGGAGAGGTAGTTTGCCTCAAGGCCCAAAGTGATCGCTTTGCGGTCTTCGAGAAAGGGGCCGCCCAAAGGACTGATGCCAGAGACATCATGGGACCAGCCGATGCGCGGTGTAAAGCCGATCGGACCGATAACGTTAAAGAAGTCGAGCTGTCCCAGAATCCGGTAGCCCCAGGAGTCCTCATCAGCAAAATGGCTGTTGCCGGTCTGGGGCTGACCCAGTGCGGCAGAACCAGCGGCTCCACCAGGGGTGCACGTGCCCGGCCCTTCGAGGCGCAATTTGTCTTTACTCGGCATACTGCAGATATGTTCCCAGCCGACTTCGCCCAGGAGTAATCCACCCTTTGAACCCAACCATGAGATCGGAGGTAAGAGGTAGGTTAAGGTTGTTTGTACCTGAACAATATCCTTTTTAATATAGCCCTTTACCAAATCGCCGGGCATTTGCTGCCCCAGCTGGCCGGTTTCTCCGTAGGTTGGATTAAGCGGAGAGAGGAAAGCTTGCAGGAGCTC
>JAUVDU010000395.1 GCA_030595135.1 Deltaproteobacteria bacterium
TTTGACATAGTCAGCATGGCCCGGACAGTCAACGTGGGCATAGTGACGAGCGCCGGTTTCGTACTCAACATGAGCCGTGGCGATCGTAATGCCGCGCTCTCTCTCTTCCGGAGCTTTATCGATCTCATCGAAAGCGGTATAAGAAGCCTGACCTTTGAGAGCCAGAACCTTGGTAATGGCCGCTGTCAGAGTAGTTTTTCCGTGGTCAACATGGCCAATCGTGCCAACATTAACGTGAGGCTTGGTGCGCTCAAATTTTTCCTTTGCCATTTCCTTAATCTCCTCTCTTTGGTCATTTATTTCTATGGATCTATCAAATCATCAAACTTGAAGCAAACATAATTGATGGAGCCCACGATCGGGATTGAACCGATGACCTCTTCCTTACCAAGGAAGTGCTCCACCACTGAGCTACGTGGGCCTAATCCGCCTCAGCAGATATTCCAAATTATTTCGCACTTGGAATGGAGCGGGAAACGGGACTCGAACCCGCGACCCTCAGCTTGGAAGGCTGACGCTCTAGCCAACTGAGCTATTCCCGCTTAAAAAAGATACGTTTATCTAAACTTCATAAATGGTGGAGAGGGGAGGATTTGAACCTCCGAAGGCTCTGCCGACAGATTTACAGTCTGTTCCCTTTGACCACTCGGGAACCTCTCCAGATATTCTTTATTTTCAAATACTCTTTATTTTCAGTGGAGCTGGCGATGGGACTCGAACCCGCAACCTGCTGATTACAAGTCAGCTGCTCTTCCAGTTGAGCTACGCCAGCATCAGGTTGCACCCCTCAAGAAAACAAGGCTGACCCGTTTATCATAACTATCACGACTGTGTCAATATTTTTTTCCCGAATTTAGTAATTTTTGCAGAGCATCACCAGCCGCTTCCTGCTCCGCACTTTTGCGGGAAGACCCACTACCGGATCCGAGAAGAGAACCACATTCATTACGCACCTCAACAAAAAAAAGAGGCTGATGATCAGCCCCCTGACGCGCCACCAATTCATATACCGGAAGTCGGCCACCCTCTTCCTGAAGCCTCTCCTGAAGCTGTGATTTATAATCAACCCAGGAAGAGACCAGTTCCCGGTTCACCAGCTCCTTTACCAAACCTTGCAAAACTGCGGTTGCACCATCCAGATAGAGAGCTGCCAACAGGGCCTCGAAAGCATCTGCCAGCAATGAGGTTCGCTGACGTCCGCCCTGTTTTCCTTCTCCCCGCCCGAGGCGAAGAAAATTTCCTAATCCCAATTTCGCAGAAAAACGGGCCAGAGCTTCAGTATTAACGATTTGAGACCGCATCCGACTGAGTTCACCTTCGGGCTTGGCCGGAAACTGAGCATAGAGAGTTTCACTAACCATCAACTCTAGAACGGCATCGCCGAGAAACTCAAGACGTTCATTATCAAGCAGATCATCACCCCCGTCCTTGTGGCGATTCTCATTGACATATGATTTATGGGTCAGAGTTTGCAGCAAGAGCTCACGATCCTGAAACGTGTACCCCAACATCTCTTCCAGACCATCAGTAACAGTTTTTGCTGAATCCAATACAGACGACCTACGACGCAAAAAACGGATTTGAGGCTCGCTCCCGGCCGACCGTCGTCGCCGGTCCATGCCCGGAATAGAGAACCACATCATCACCCAAAGGAAAGATCTTCTCCCGGACTGATTTAATCAAAATCTCGTAATCACCACCCGGGAAATCGGTTCTCCCGATTGAACCGGCAAAAATCAGGTCGCCGACAAAAGCAACCTTTTCACCAGCCAGAGAGATTGAACCCAATGAGTGACCCGGCGTTGAAAGAACCTTCAACGTAACCGTCTCACCGATATTCACCAAGTCGCCGTCTTTAAGCAGACGATCAACCGGCGGAGAATCTTCGGCTTGCATGCCCCACAAAAGCGCGCGACTGGAGATATTGGTAATTTCCTCGGCACCCGCCCCATGAGCTAAGATCTGCGCTCCGGTTGCTTCATGCAGCCGTTTATTACCTCCCACATGATCAAAATGCTCATGTGTATTAATAATGTATGCCGCCTTGAGATCAGCTTTTTTCAGACCCGCTATAATCCGTTCAACATCATCACCGGGATCGATAACCGCCGCCACCCGGCTCTTCTCACAACCAACCAGATAACAATTTACCTGCAACGGTCCAACAACAATTGTTTCAATAATCATACTTGATTTCCTCGTAAATGAGACCGGCCCCCTTCTTAAGGATCTCGGCAAAATAATTCATGTCAATACCATTTAGAAGCGCCGGGATAATACATCAGCCCGAAAATTGCAAGGATAAAACAATTACAACAAACTTTCTCCAGACCATTTAAGTCCTATATCACGCACTATATTTCCTTTTGCAAATGCTTTAGCAACCACCTCTTCCTTAATAACATCCTTGATTACCTCTGACTAAAGCAACTCGCCTTTACCTTTTTCGCTCAAATGATCAATTATTTGTGAAAAAGAGTTTGGAAGGTTGCTTTTTTCATTTCTACCTTCTATACTTGAGTACATTAGTTTAGTATTATAGTTCTACCCAAAACCCCACCTAAAAGGAGATTTACCATGAAAAAGAATCTTTTTATCGGTTTCGTCATGCTGTTGATTACTCT
>JAUVDU010000410.1 GCA_030595135.1 Deltaproteobacteria bacterium
CACAACACCGCGGGTTGTCGCCGCCGGGATATCAACATTATCAACCCCGATTCCGGCGCGGCCGACAACCTTCAGCCGGTCGGCGGCGGCAATCACCTCAGCCGTCACCTTGGTCGCACTGCGAATCGCCAGACCATCATATTCACCAATTACCGCAAGCAGCTCTGCGGGCGACATGCCGACCTTGACATCAACCTCGACATCATCATAATCGGCAAACACCTCAATCCCTTTCGGAGACATCTTATCACTAACTAAAACTTTAAATTTACTCAATTTTTTAACCTCTGCACTGATAATATTCAGCCACTCACTATAAATTTATAACAAATAGCGGCGAACTTTGATGAACTCGCAAAAAGTAACGGGATGGCTAAGTAAAAATTTCGACAGAACTTTTTTACGACGCCATCAACTCTAGATTGGCAAGAAAAATGGAACAAGCGCCAAAAGGAACAAGGGAAGCAACTCCCTATAGTTAAAGAGGTGGACAGCTGTCAAGGCAAAAATCAATGTAACTATTCAGCTAACCCGTGAATTCCGGGGACACAATCCTGATTTCCTTCAAAGAATCAGGTTATGTCCCCAGAATTCACTGAAATCCATCAAAATTAAGTGACTTTCTACTTACGCTGAATAGTTACAAATCAATACGGTAAACCAAAAAAATCATGGGCTAAGGCCGCCGGAGCCCGGCTGCCGTCAGGGAGTTGCGGTGAGGGCAGAACAAACTTATTAAAATCGGCAACATTGGCCGGCAGCACGGAAGTCAGAGAGAACGGGGAAAACCCATGCACTTCAAGCATGATATAATCATTAAAAACCGGGAAACCGCGCTCCTTAAAACCACTCAAAGCCACCTGATCACGACTCTCACTCTTAAGCACGATCAAAACCTGCACCGCCCCCAAACCGGTTTCGGCCGAAGCCCATAATTGAGGATTTTTTTTCATCTCAACAATCACTAAATCGCGACCCTCAAGCATCACTTTCAAATAACCCTGGTAGGGCAGCAGATCGATGGTGCCAACCTCAATATCTTCTCCTCTCTCCTGTTCATAGAGAGCCCGGTTGAAAGGAACCTGTAAAACCAGAAGCCACGATGTCGCCGGGCTCCCGACCCCGGAACCCGGTTCCAGAGCCCGATCGGAATCGAGCCGGGAGACGACAAAAACAAAACGCCGCACTTCAACGGCAGCCAGTTGCGAACGTAAACGATTGATCAGTGAACCAAAAAAAATCTCCTGTTCCGCCTCTAAACCGCTGCTGAAAAATTCTATCTCCGGCTTGATCTTCGGCGGTTTGACAATTCGCACTAACGATTTAAAGAGCCAACCCTGACGACCTTTATCGGTAACGATAAAAAGCCACTGATCACGCTCTTTTAAGACCTTCACTTTACTCTTTCGCCTCAAAGAGAAAAGACGACGACTGTGCTTATCGGGAGCCTTACGCACATTAGCTTTAGAAACCCGCACCACAGCCTGCAAATTTTCGCCCGACGCGGCCCAGCTGAACCCGGCGCTAAGCACAACCAGCAACACCCCCAACCCAAACAGGAACAATCCATATTTAATTTTTTTCAATTTGTTAATTACAACCCTTGATGAACTCGTAAAAAGCGCCTTCAGACCGCTGTGTGCGGCCACATATAATTGCTAGCAACAAAGTACTTTCTGCATATTGTACCCTTATTAATCATGATGCAAATTACTAGCAATATCAATGCCTTGCAAGTAGTTACCATAAAGCTTCCGGGAAGTTTTCCAGAATAGTTGTATCCTTGGTGAGTAAAAAGGAATCATTTGCCGCCGAGGCAACAATCAGGCGGTCGAAAGGATGTCAAATCCATAACATACGTACGCATTCTTGTCAAATACGCTCCTTTTTTGCCGACGACAACCCCCTTTCAGAAGAGAAAATTGTTTTTTATCAAGTTACGACGGCTAAAATGATTTTATATGCATTTTTCATCATTTTCTGATATAGAGCCCGACCAGTCACAATTTTAAAACTTAGAGAAAGGAAACCGTTATGCAACCAGAAAAAAAACCTCTACGTCCCTACTTTTCTTCCGGTCCATGTGCAAAACGTCCCGGTTACGATGTCAGCAAACTCCAGATAGAGACTCTCGGCCGCTCCCACCGCAGCGCTGTGGGCAAGAAAGCCTTGCGTGACGCCATCGAGCAAACCAAAGCTATCCTGCAAATTCCCGCAGATTATAGAGTGGGGATCGTGCCGGCTTCCGATACCGGAGCCATGGAGATGGCGATGTGGTCCATGCTGGGTGAGCGTGCCGTTGATGTTTTCGCTTGGGAATCATTCGGCAGCGGCTGGCTTTCTGACATCAAAAATCAGCTCAAACTTGACGTCACCGCCTATACTGCGGATTATGGACGGCTACCGGATTTGAGTCAGGCCGATCCCAAAAAGGACATTATATTTACCTGGAATGGTACCACTTCCGGTGTGAAAGTCCCAAATGGTGACTGGATCAGCGACAGTCGTGAAGGTCTGACTTTCTGC
>JAUVDU010000008.1 GCA_030595135.1 Deltaproteobacteria bacterium
GGGCTTAATCCGATTGTGGTTATCAATAAGATCGATCGTCCCGAGGCCCGGCCTGACTGGGTTGTTGACCAGGTTTTTGATCTTTTCAGCCGTCTCGGAGCTAGTGACGAGCAGCTTGATTTTCCCGTGGTTTACGCCTCGGCCATAGATGGCGTTTCGGGTTTGGAGATGGATGATATCGGCAGCGACATGACACCGATGTTACAAGTTATTATAGATAAGGTGAAACCTCCTCAAGTCGATCCCGACGGTCCTTTTCAGATGCAGATTTGTGCGCTTGATTACAGCAGCTATATCGGGGTTATCGGCCTTGGTCGCGTGCAGCGGGGCCGGGTGCGAACCCCGATGCCGGTGGTGGTGGTCGATCGTGACGGAAATCAGCGTCAAGCTAAGATTATATCGGTTATGGGGCATTTAGGCCTTGAACGGAGTGAGATTGCAGAGGCTGAGGCTGGAGATGTTGTCAGTATCAGCGGAATTGACGGCTTAAAGATCTCAGATACGGTTTGTGCTCCCGATGTTCCCGAAGCGTTGCCGCCATTAACCGTTGACGAGCCCACGGTCAGTATGACATTTCAGGTCAATGATTCACCCTTTGCCGGGCTTGACGGTAAATATGTTACGAGTCGTAATATCAAAGATCGTTTAGATAAAGAACTTATTCATGATGTCGCTTTGCAGGTTGTGCCGGGGAGCAGCTCTGATCGTTTTATCGTCTCCGGGCGCGGTGAACTTCATCTTTCAGTGCTGATTGAAAAGATGCGGCGCGAAGGTTATGAGATGGGCGTCTCCCGGCCCGAGGTTATTATCAAGGAGATTGATGGAATCAAACAGGAACCTTTTGAAGTTCTGGTTATCGATTGTGAAGAGCAGCACCAGGGTAAGGTTATGGAGAGTCTGGGTGAGCGCAAAGCCGAAGTTACCAACCTGCGGCCCGACGGCAAGGGTCGGGTACGGCTCGATTTTATCGTCCCTTCGCGGAGTCTGATCGGTTTTCGCTCTCACTTTATGACACTGACTTCCGGCAGCGGGATTATGAACCATATCTTCGACCATTACGGCCCCAAACTGGCTGGAGAATTTGGCGTCAGGCAGAACGGTGTCCTGATTTCGATGTTGGCCGGTAAGGTTTTAGGATTCGCCCTTTTTAATCTGCAGGAGCGCGGTCGTCTGGTGATCGAGGCCAATGTCAAAGTCTACGAAGGCCAGATTATCGGTATTCATTCCCGAGGTAATGATCTCGCCGTCAATCCGACTAAGGGCAAGCAATTAACCAATATGCGGGCTTCGGGTACGGATGAGAATATTGTTTTGACCCCGCCGGTCAAGTTTTCTCTCGAACAGTCCCTGGAGTTTGTTAACGATGACGAACTCGTCGAGGTTACCCCCAATTTTATCCGTCTGCGCAAAAGATTGCTCAAAGAGGTTGACCGCAAACGAGCCGACCGGAGTAAGAAAGTGTCATGAAAAGTCCTGAAATCATCACTCCAGCTTTTGCCGGAGTGATGATTTAGAAAAGTTACAGACAGCATTACCAGAACCGATGACCAGAGTTTCGGGGCCAAGACCCAAAATGATGCAAGTGTTAATTTTAGTTTGATTATCCCTCTGCAGAAAGGTTGGGGCCGGGATATGGTTGAGGCCGATATTCATGAGCAAAATCTTGGCTTGATCTGTAACAATACACGATTTTTGATTTTGGATTGAGAATTTCTCATTTTATTAATACTCTTTGAGGTCAGCTCGTAGTGAATTCCTAAAACAGCCTCATTTTTCCAGCATTGTAAGGGCGATGCGGCGGCGTTCTTGATCGATGTTTAAGACGGTTACGGTTACGGCTTGGCCGAGTTTGACGATTTCTCCCGGATCGCGGACAAACCGGTCAGCGAGTTGGCTTATGTGGACAAGTCCATCCTGGTGGACGCCGATATCGACGAAAGCGCCGAATTTGGTGATGTTGGTGATCAGGCCCGGCAAACGCATCCCTTCGCAAAGATCTTCCAGCTTATTAACTCCCTCTTGAAAAGAAAATTGGACAAACTCCGGCCGGGGGTCGCGGCCCGGACGGGCGAGCTCCGCCATAATGTCATCAAGCGTCGGTCGGCCGACGTTTGATGAGATATAGTTTTCGATAACAATCTTTTTGCGTAACTCCTCATTTTGCAGCAACTCTTTTAGCGAGCCCCCGCAATCTTGGGCCATCTTTTTTACCAGATCATAATTTTCGGGATGGACGGCGCTGGCATCGAGTGGGTTGGAGCCGTTTTGAATGCGCAGAAAACCGGCGGCTTGTTCAAAGGCCTTAGGGCCTAAGCGCGGGACTTTTAAAATTTCCCGGCGAGAGCGAAAAGAGCCATTTTCGCTGCGATACTTAACGATATTTCGGGCCAGAGTCCGGTTTAAGCCCGCGACATAAGCCAGAAGCTGGGCGCTGGCATTGTTGACTTCGACACCAACGCTATTGACGCAACTGCCAACGACCTCATCGAGACGATTTTGCAAACGGTTTTGGTCTAAGTCGTGTTGATACTGACCGACGCCGATCGCTTTAGCATCAATCTTGACAAGTTCGGAGAGCGGGTCTTGCAGTCGGCGACCGATTGAGATCGCCCCGCGTACCGTAAGGTCTAAATCGGGAAACTCCTGGCGGGCAATCTCTGAGGCCGAATAGACTGAAGCTCCGGCTTCGTTAACCATGGCGACAGTTATGGTTTCGGGAAGTTTAAGCTCTTTAATAAAACTTTCAGTTTCCCGACCGGCGGTACCGTTGCCGATGGCAATGGCCTCAATCTTAAAACGTCGGCAGAGATCTCTGACAATTTTTGCCGCCTCTTCACTTTGTTTTTTGGACATGGTCGGATAGATGACGCCGTGTTGCAAAAGTTGACCCATGGCATCGAGACAGACAAGTTTAGCTCCGCTGCGAAAGCCCGGATCCAGGGCCAGTACCCGCTTTTGTCCCAAAGGCGGGGCCAGCAATAGTTGTTTGAGATTGGTGGCAAAAACTTCAATCGCCTCACCTTCGGCTTGCTCCTTTAACTCTTGGCGGCTCTCAGTCTCCAGAGCCGGGGCCAATAATCTTTTGTAGGCATCAGCAAGCGCCAGTTCAACCTGTTCGGCACTACGGTTATTTTGTTGGATAAAACGTTGCTTGAGCAGGGCCAGGGCTTTTTCAGCGGGCGGTCGGATATTGACGCGTAAGATTTTGGCTTTTTCACCCCGGAGCAGGGCCAGGAGGCGGTGACCGGCGATTTTTGCGCTCTTTTCTTGCCAATCGAAGTAGTCACGAAATTTTGCTCCCTCCGTCTCCTTGCCTTTGATGACAACGGCTCTGATTTCGCCCTCTTGTTTAAAGAGCCGGCGCAAAGATGTGCGGGCACTTAAGTTTTCATTGATCTTCTCGGCTATAATATCCCGAGCCCCGGCCAGGGCCTCGTCGCTGTTGGTGATCTCTTTATCCGGGTTGATGAAGGGTCGGGCGGCGGCTTCTGGATTTGTCTCCTGTTGCCTGAGTAATATTTCAGCTAAAGGCTGCAAGCCCCGTTGCCGCGCCACCAAAGCCCGAGTTTTTCGTTTTGGACGGTAGGGTAGATAGAGATCTTCGAGTTCGCTCAGACTGGTTGCGGCGAGTAACTTTTTTTCAAGTCCCGGGCTTAATAATTTTAGTTCAGTCAAGGAGGCGTTGATTGCCTGGCGGCGTTTTTCCAAACTAGCTAACTCTTCGAGCCGGGTCTGAATCTTACTGATAAACAGTTCATCAAGCGAGCCGGTCATCTCTTTACGATAACGCGCGATAAACGGGACGGTCGCCCCGCCTGCAAAAAGTTCAGTAACGGCTTTAACTTGGGGTTGGTTTATCTTAAGTTCGCCGGCGATTGTGTTGAAATGAGAATTATTCATAGTTTAGTAACTTACCAATTAAACTTTTACGACCGAAGGAAGTGCTGGCAGTGCGCAAATTATCAAAACTTTAAATTTATTACAGCAAAATTTGTGTATATTTGTGTTCATCTGTGGTTAAAAAAGCGGAACCACAAATGAACACAAATGGACACAAATAAAAGCAATCTTTTTGGTTCCGACTTGCCTGCATTAGTAATGTAAATTGTTTATTATATCAATGGTTGTTTGTCGGAATTATTTCGATTTTCGTGATCTCCTTTTAATCTCCGGCTGCCGGAAATTTTTTACTGGCTAAAAGTGAATATTTTTGTTAGAAAATATGGGTACTATCAATGATGGCGCTGTTGTTGAAGGTATCAATAGTCAAAAGTGATAAAGGGGTAGCTTATGAAAGTTTTGGGAATATCAGGAAGTCCGCGAAAAGGCTATAATACTGACCGCATGGTTAAAGAAGTTTTGAGTACGATTACGGTTGAGACCGAGTTTATCTCCCTGGCGGGTAAGAGAATTGGCCCTTGTATAGCCTGTTTGGGATGTATCGAGGACAATATTTGTAAAGTTAAGGATGATATGCAGGGGTTGCGGAAAAAAATTGTCGAGGCCGATGCCTATGTTATCGGAGCCGCTAACTACTACTCCGTTATTAACGCTTTGTCGCACTGTTTTCTTGAACGCTTCTATCAATTCAGACATCAGGAAGGCAAGGGGGTTAGTGGCAAACTCGGGGTTGCCGTCGGCATTGGTGGTCGTAACGGTGATCCGGTGGTTGACAACATCAAAACTTTTTTTCAATATAACCAGATCGACTGCATCGGCTCGGTTTCGGCTCAGGGTGTTGCAAACTGTTTTATCTGTGGTTACGGCGAAACCTGTAAAGTCGGGGCCGTTCACATGTTTTTCGGGCCGGGAACCAAGATCACCGAAGAGACCACCCCGAGTCTTGACAAGCAACCGGAAAAAATTGAAGAAGCCCGCGAGCTGGGGCGCAAACTTGACGCCAGATTAAAAGGTTTTGCCGCCGCCACTTGATGAGAAAGTGACAAATCTTATTATAGTATCTAAACAATTCGCAAGAGAGAAAAATAGCCGGTGCAGAAAATCAATCAACGACGACAACGACATTTTTTAACATCCTTCAGGGTGACACTGGTTGTCATATTTGGCATCTTGTTATTGGGTGCCGGGGGCGCTTATGCGGCCTCCTCCAGCGAAAACACTGTTTCTAACGTTCCACTGTCGCCGCCGCCCTCAAGGATCGTTTCCCTGGTTCCGGCGGTTACTGAAATTATTGCTGCTCTTAAGGTCGATCAGGCCTTGGTCGGGATTACTTACCATACAACCAGACCGGCTCGACTTGGTCGCTGCGCTGTGGTTGGTGGGTTTATGGTTCCCTCATTGGAGCGGATTAAGGCGCTTCACCCGGATCTGGTTTTTATCTCGTCGATGCATAAGGGTTTGCGTGATAAATTGGCCGGTTCAGGATGTCGGGTGATTGAGCTTACAATCACGTCGTTAGCCGATGCTTATGCTGGTATTAAGCTGATTGGCCGTCTGCTGGGAAAAGATCAGGAAGCGGTGCGGTTGGTAGAAAACCTGCAAGAACAACTGACGTTTATCCGACGCAAAGTGGTGCGTATCCCTTTGAGCGAGAGGCGGCGGGTTATGCCGATGCTGGGAATGGATAAGGTTCTGGTTTCCGGCGATGACTCATTTCAAAATGAATTAATTGCGATAGCCGGCGGCATTCCACCCGTATGGGGCAAGCAGGGCGTGGTTGTCATCCCTGATACAGCGGCAGTTCTGAAATTTAATCCTCAGTTTATTTATGCCAGTGGTGCTGATCGTCAAGAAATCATGGATTTCTTCAGCCAGCCAGCCTGGGCTGAAATATCAGCAGTTAAAACTGCTGATATTCATTTCTTTCCCGCTGCTCTGACCTCTCGGGCCGCGACTCATTTTGGTGATTTTGTCGCCTGGCTCGCCGCTACAATCTATCCTGACTACTTCAGCAGTCCGGAAAATATGGTGTTGCGTGAAGAGGTCAGAGAGCGTCGAGCCCTGGATCTTGACTTTAATTATGTAAAAAAGGCCGAAGTCATCGAGACTGTAATTGCTGATTTTAAGCACCGTACTTTGGTCGTCGACCTGGCCGAGCCTATGCAAATCCTTTCAACTCTGGAGGGGCCACGTCAAGGGGTTACGACAGTCGGCAACCATTATCTGCCGCCGCCGACCTGGAACTTTGTTCACCATCTTGGCTCGGTAAAATTTGAAGATCGGGTCGTAAACCTGCTTGAACGGCAGTCGGAGACTACCTCTCTGCTCTTTACCGGGGCTGATATGAAGCATTTGGTTCTGCAAAGTGCTTCGTTTAAAGAGATGAAAGTTACGGCCCTGGTAACCGCCGGGGTCTGTTCCAATGCTGTGCGCATGGGTGCGGAAGAGGGGCGTTATTATGAACTTGAGGAGGCTGGAGATTCAGGGAAACCCGGAACCATCAATGTTATTGTTTTGACCAATATGCGTCTGACCCTGCGGGCCATGAGCCGGGCTGTCATTAGTGCCTGTGAAGGGAAATCTGCAGCCCTCCAGGATCTCGATATTCGCTCTGTCGCCAGACCCGCTTTCTTGCAGGCGACCGGAACCGGAACCGACAATGTGCTTGTCGTTGAGGGGCGGGGCCAAACTATCAAGCATACCGGTGGTCACAGCAAGATGGGGGAGTTGATCGCCCGCGCTGTTTATGAGGGAGTCATTGAAGCGGTACGGCGGCAAAATGCTTTGACCGAAAAACGTTCACTTTTTCACCGTTTGCAAGAACGCCGGGTTACGGTTTACAGCTTTCTCAAAGATTGTCGTATAGATAAAGGGATCGCGGTTTCGAGTCTGCTGGCTCCAGTCGAGGATCTTTTGCTTGAAAAACGTTATGCGGCTTTTGTCGAAAACTCACTGGCTCTAAGTGACGCTTGGCAGCGCCGCCAACTCAGTAGTTTGGAGAGTTTTAAAAATTGGTGTCGCCGGATAGCGGAAGAGATAGCCGGTCATCCGTTGGAAGATGTACCGCATCTCTACTACGGCCCCGAACTTCCCAAACCTTTGCGGTTTGCACTAGAAGCTTTGGTGTACGGCGTTGAGGTTCGGGATCACACCATTTCTGATTGACCATTTTGTGGAGAGTTCAGCATTTGATGAACTCCTCATAAAATCTCGGAACTTTTTACGCCCCGCAGGAAGTACTCTTGGGGTGCGACGCCATCAGTACTTCAGCGATAACTTTGCCGAGTTCGTCAAAATTAAACGGTTTCGGTACCATCGCCGTAAATCCGTACTCTCTGAAATTGGCCATCACCGGATCATTAGAATAGCCACTGGAGACGATCACTTTGGCTTTATGGTTAATCTTTAGTATTTCTTTGACCGCTTCTTGACCACCCATGCCCCCGGGGATTGTCAAATCCATAATTATTACATCTACCGGGGCACTGCTTGCTTGTAATTCAGTATAGAGTTTGACTGCTTGTGCACCATCTGAAACCACTACAACATCATGACCAAGGTGAGTAAGTATCTCTTCGGTTATCTCGCAGATGACCTCCT
The DNA here is from genome assembly GCA_030595135.1 of Deltaproteobacteria bacterium. Classification (GTDB taxonomy): domain Bacteria; phylum Desulfobacterota; class Anaeroferrophillalia; order Anaeroferrophillales; family Tharpellaceae; genus Tharpella. The sequence continues at coordinate 7,501 of JAUVDU010000008.1, forward strand.
CATCATCCATAACCATTATTTTGCCACAGATTTTTTTCAACGGTACTCCTCTTATTTTTGCTGTACAGGGTTGAACCGAACCGGTAGCTGGAAGATAAAGGGTGAAAACAGTTTTCCGGCAGTTCTGACTCTACGAAGATATCTCCATTGTGCTTGCTGATAATGGAGTGACAGACGGCAAGACCCAGGCCGCTGCCGGTGGTTTGAGTTGTGAAATAGGGCTCAAAAATATTTTCCAGTATTTCCGGCGCTATACCAACACCGTTATCTTTAATCTCAACCAGAACATACTTCTCATTTTTTAGGTTTGCCGGAAGAAGTTGCTTCTGGTTGTCAATATTAGAGCAGCTGATTTCAATCGTACCGCCATCAGGCATGGCTTGTTTGGCATTGATAATCAAATTTTGAATGACCTGACTTATCTGTCCAGAGTCAACATCAACCGCCCAGAGATCATCGGAAAAATTGTAGATGCACGCAATATTACTACCACTCAAAACAAAATTTGCCGGTTCTGTGATCAACTTTTTTAGAGATGTTTCCTTTCTCGCCGGCTCACCACCTTTGGCAAAAGTAAGTAGTTGTTGAGTGAGCCCTTTTGCTCGTAGAGCCGCTTTTTCAGCTTCACTAACCAGAGAATAAGATCTGTTATTCTGGTCAATAAATTCTCTGGCAAGGCTCAGATTACCGATAACCGCGACCAGAATATTGTTGAAATCATGAGCTATGCCGGCAGCCAGGACTCCGACCGATTCCAGCTTCTTGATTTTAAGCAGCTCTTTTTCCCGGAGCAGTTCTTTGGTTACGTCACGAAAGACCAGAACCGTACCGATAATTTTGTTTTCCTGGTCACGAATCGGTGCACCACTATCAGCAATATTTCGTTTGATGCCGGTTTTGTCAACCAAAACAGTACGATTTTCCAGGCCGATGATTTCCCCTGAAGCCAGGATTCTCTCAACCGGGTTTTCACAAGGGTTACAAGATTCTTCGTTGATAATCTTAAAAACTTCGGAGATCGGTTTGCCCTCTGCCTCTGCTTGACGCCAACCGGTTAGATGCTCAGCAATTTTATTGAGTAAAACAACCTTGCCATTTGTATCAGACGTAATAACGCCATCCCCGATACTGCGCAAGATTACCAGCAAACGTTCATGTTCAGCAGCCAGCCTTTTTTCCGCTCTCTCTTTCTCCTCGGTACGCTCATAAATAGATAGAATCATCTTCTCAAAGGCAATCGACATCGTTCCGATTTCATCTTTAGATACATTTTTATTGTACATCTTGATCTTACAACTGAGAGTGTTTAAGTTGTCCTGCCGGTAGCTAGTCATCATATTGCTGACATCAACTACAGGTTGCAGAATCCATCGGTGCGTAAAAACAAAATAGATCAAGCTGGTTATAGCAATGGCGATGAGAAAAATCCCCAGAAAATAGAGGATACTATTTTTCAGCTGCTCTTGAAGGTATCTCTTGGTAATGCCGACCCTGATTAATCCTAAGTCGCTCCCGTTCATACTTAGAGGGGTTATAAATTCAGATTGTCCTCGGTTTAGATGATTTTGTTGGATTGAACTTGCAACACTTTGTCTGAAACGCTCTCCGATCTCTTCAGATGAAAGATTGAGTTTCGGGGTTTTACCAATCGTGGCAATGACTCGTGCGGTCGGGTCATAAATTTCAATGTAGGCAATTTCCGGGTTTTTTCGGTAAAGTGTTTCAATGATTTTCCCGGTTCTATCGTAAGCGATGGTGTTTACTACAGGGTCAACACAGGTTGTTTCCAGGATTTCACGAATGAGTACTGATTTATTGATGAAAGCTTTTTCAAAACTACTCTTTTGCAGGTGATAATATGAAAGGATTATGAAAATAAAGAGTAATGGTATGGAGAGAAGGTGTAACAGGAGAAGCTTGTCAAAAAGGCCGAACCCTGTTTTTGGTGATATTTGTTTGATTTTCATAAGTTTGGACGATTCTATTTTTTTGAGGGTTTTCTTATCTGTGGGTATCGGACTGTATGCGCGGCCGCATCCGGAGGCCAGATGGTAACCATTCGGCCTTCTTGAATCTGCACAAGTGCCATTTTATGACCGATATTCATTCCCCGGGCATCGTATTTTATCTTGCCGTAAAAAGTATCAATATTTAACTGCCGGAGATTTTGTAAAATCTCTCCGGCATCCAGGCGGTTGCATTTTTCCAGGGCCAGCTGGTAGATCACACCGGTTGCGCTTGATTGAGCATCCTGATAGGTCGGTAGCTGGCCATATTTAGCGAAAAACTCTTTCACATAGTCGGCCGGAGTCCCGAAAACTGGCCCTTGAAAAGAACTTTCCGCAACCCATTGGGTTACCCCGATCATTCCTTCCGCTCCAAAGCCAACATCTTTTACATAGTTGATTTCAGATGGCCCAATCGTCATGACTACGGCCTTGGGATGCAACTCCTTGACTTTTGATATTTGTCGGCTGAAATCAACAGCGTCCTGATAGTGACTTGTGAGAATGATAATATCAGGTTGTTTTTCTACCATCTCAAGCAGGTAGGGGATAAAATTGGCAGTTTTTTCATCAACAATCTCGAAATATACCTCCTCGATATTTCTTGTGGCAGCCCAGATCTGAACCCCTTTGGCTACGCTTCGGGTAAAAAGCTTATCCGGGGTTAGTAAGGCATAGGTTTTTGGTGCCGGATCAAGATTTGATATCATATCAAAAAAATCTTTAAACCACCAGCTGGCCGAAGTTTGAGTCGCGAATGTGAGGTGCTGATTCCGGGTGAAGATAGAGTCGGATGCGCCCCCGGATTCGATCATTATCTTACCATATTTCTCGGTTATCTCACTGGCGGCCAAGTTGAAACCGCTGGTGAAAGGACCTAAGATAAAATCCACCTTATCTTTAACAATCAATCTCGTGATATTTTCTCTGACCTTTTCAACTTGGCTGTTATCATCGTAATATTTGATTTTAACCCGGTATGAATTGTCACCAATTTTTATACCGCCGTTTTTATTGACATGTTCCTGCCAGAGATCGTAGCCTTCAATAACATTTCGACCTTCGATCCGAAAGCGGCCGGTTTTTGAGATGGATACACCGAAATGGATGGCTTTTCGGTTTGAGCGTTCGGGAAGAGGGGATAAATTGTAATCAGAATCAGTACCGGCATCTTTAGTTATTTCCCGTTCTTGAGGAATTCGTTCATCCTGTTGACTGATCAATACAAACGATATTCCCAAAGTTATCGTCAGTAAGAATATAACCAGTATTTTTTTATGCATATATTCCTCGAAAATAGATGTTGAATTTGCAGTTTTACAGCCGTTAACCGGATTTGTCAATAACCATGTTTAATGTATGTTATTTGGCCAGCCAAAAGAGTTGCGTTAATGAGGTTTTTCTATAGAGCTTGGTAGTGGAGGTGAGGGTTGGCGACCCGGCCGGTTTTGTCGAAAGTGACTTCTTCCGCTTCAAGCAGAGCTCTTTTCATCTGAGAACCGCCCCCAAAACCGCCAAGAGTGCGGTCGGAACGTATCACCCGGTGACAGGGAATCAGAATGGGGAATGGGTTGGTCGCCAAAGCGGTGCCGACGGCCCGGGCGGCTTTGGGTTTGCCGAGATGTGCGGCCAGAAGGCCATAAGAAGTGACACTGCCGTGTGGAATCGCATAGTCAGCCAGTAGCACCGCCTTCTGGAAAGCCGAGCAGGTTTCCAGCTTGAGCAACTCGAGAGAGAATGTGATCTTTTTTCCGTTTAGGTAGGCCGCAACCTCAGAACATACGGTATCTATCTCGGGACAGGAGGCGTAGGTAATGCCGGGATATAGTTCGGCTACCTTCCGGTCAGCCGGGGAGGTGAGGCTGGAGATGATGATTTTGACGATCTGCGGCCGGCCATTAAATTTCGACCAGGCCAGGGCTATGGGGCCATAGGATGAGGTTTTGATGATGGTTTGATGGATCATATATCCTTTCTAAAAAATCTTGAAAAGCCAGTACTTGAAATCGAAAAAATGGAGAACTCTTTGGGTGAACTCAACCTCCTGAACCCGGTTGGCCAGGTCTTGGATCTCGCCGTAGTTATGGGCGATCCGGTGATCTTGAGATTTGTCGAGGCCGCCGTTAGCGATGAAGGTGCGGATGGTTTCCAACTCGCCGGCATCGAGCCAGATGCCGTGATCGCCGCAAATATCGATCATAACCCCCGAGATCTCCTGAAAGTTTTTTTTCGTCATCGGAGTGCCGCAACGAACACAGGAGAGATAGCTGGTTTCGGCTTGCAGGGCGGGGCGCTGGTAACTTTTAGGCAGGTTCTGATCCTGATAGATGTCACGTTCCGAGGTCAGGTAGGCGAACTCCTGACGATCAAACCAGAGACCGGCACATTGGGGGCAGATCTCAGCGTCATTATTGCGGTAATCGTAGGGTTCAAGGGCGATGTTGCAGCGCGGGCAGAAAGGGTCACAAGAGGCATCAGCAACGCGATTTTCCTGACCGCAATGAGGACAGTAGCGGCTTTTAGGATTTACCGGTTTACCGCAATTCGGACAAGGTCGGGGAGATGTCATATGGAATATCCTTTTATTAAATTCATATAATCAATATTGCATAAAATATGAGTATTTGCAAGTTCAGGGAATGCTTTAATCTGATTTTCACTAATCTTTAGCCACATCGTATAACTCTAATAAAATATTATTTTATCCTTGACAAGAGCACTTTCTTCGGCTAATAACCCTAGAAGAATGAGGCTTCATTCATTTTTTAGTATCACAGCCATCAGGCATATTTAAGGAGTATTTGATGAATCTGGTACAGATTTTTTTTGAACAGGCCCGGCGCTTGGGTGATAAAACTGCATTAAAAGTTAAGCGTGATGGTGCCTATGTTGATATCAGCTGGAGTGAGTGGGCCGGCAATGTTGAAGCCGTAGCCGGCGGACTTTTGTCTCAAGGGCTGCAGCCGGGCGCAAAAGTGGCTCTGCTTTCGGAAAATCGTCCCGAATGGACTTATGCCGATCTCGCAATTTTGGCCTGTGCTTGCGCCGATTCTCCGGTCTATCCGACTAATCGGGCTCCCCAGGTGGAGTATATTATTAAAGATTCCGAGGCGGAGTTTCTTTTTGTTTCCACTGCCGAGCAGCTTGAAAAGGGCGTTGCGATTATTAGCAACTGCCCCGCATTGAAAAAGATTTTTGTTTTTAACGAGAATATTCCCAAAAACTTGCTCGAACATGAGCAAGTGATGAGTTTGACCGAGCTTATGAGCGGCGGTCGTGAATGGCTCAAAGGCAAAGAGAATGCCGAACGTCTTGAAGCGACCTGGCAAAATATCGATGCTCAAGATCTGGCAACCCTGATCTATACGTCAGGTACTACCGGTGATCCCAAAGGGGTCATGCTGACGCACAACAATTTTGTCAGCAATGTAGTTTCAACCAGTAAGTGTGTTCGGGTTGATACGACCGACACCTTTCTCTCCCACCTGCCTTTAAGTCATGTTTTGGAACGGATGTCAGGCTATTACCTGCCGATCTACAATGGTTCGGTAATCGCCTATGCGGAATCGATTGAGATGGTTTCGCAGAATATGAGCGAGGTGCATCCAACTTTGATGATCAGTGTGCCGCGTCT
>JAUVDU010000392.1 GCA_030595135.1 Deltaproteobacteria bacterium
TTGAATGCCGCATCGATACCCGGAGTCAACGGTATCCGATTCGATGAAGAGGGGATAATCTATTCTCGCCCCGGATACAACAATACCCGCAATCTGATGATACGCCCGACCGCAAACCGACCGGTGGTGTTGACCTTGATGCCGGGGAGCTTCAAACCAGATAACAAAAAAAAGAAAAAACCGGGGCGGGTGGATATCCGCAAAATCCCTTTTGTGCCCACGACTTACGGAAAAAAACGCATTCAACATCGCCGAACAGTAAAAAAAACCAGCGAAAACCAAGCCCTGAAAAAAGCCAAAGTCATTGTCGCCGCCGGTCGCGGTCTCAAAGAAAAAGAAAACCTCGGATCTGTTTTCAAACTTGCCCAGTGTTTCCCGGCGGCAGCCGTAGGAGCCTCTCGGCCTTTGGTTGATATGGGTTGGCTTGGACATCAACACCAGGTCGGCATCACCGGCGCCACGGTTGCGCCTAAACTCTACCTTGCCTGCGGCATTTCCGGCTCATCCCAACATCTGGCCGGGATCAAGGATGCCGAGTTCGTAATCAGCATCAACAAAAACCCGGAGGCCCCGATATTTCGCCACTCAGACCTCTGCATTACCGCAGAGGTTGTTGAATTTATAGAAACTTTTTTAAATAAGATAGGAGATACAAATGGATTTTTCAAATTCAGCTAAGATTCAAACCATTGTCGTGATGATCAACGAATTTGTTGAGGCGGAACTTATCCCCCTTGAACCGGAATTTTTGGCGAGTGAATATGAAGATATACTGCCGAAACTTCGTGAAAAGCAGGAACTGGTCAAAAAAATGGAGCTCTGGGCGCCCAATTTTCCGGTTGAGTGCGGCGGCATGGGACTTTCACTGCTGGAACACGGCCTGGTATCCGAGGCCTTGGGCCGGTCTCCTCTAGGCCATTTTGTCTTCTGGTGCCAGGCCCCCGATGCCGGTAATGTTGAAATATTGCACGACCATGGCACCGAAGAACAGAAACAACGCTATCTTAATCCCCTGGTTCGGGGCGAAATTCGCTCCTGCTTTGCCATGACCGAAGTGGATATGCCGGGTTCAAATCCGGTTATGCTGGAGACCACGGCAATTAAAGATGGCAATGACTATGTAATCAATGGTCACAAATGGTATACCACCGCCGCAGACGGGGCTGAATTTGCCATCACCATGGCGGTCACCAACCCGGAGGCATCGACCTATCGGCAGGCCAGCATGATCATTGTCCCGACGAGCACGCCCGGCTTCAACCTGGTTCGCAATATCCCGGTTATGGGTCACGAAGGCAGCGGTTATTTCAGTCACGGGGAGATTTTATTCGAATCTTGCCGGATTCCCCAACAAAACCTGCTGGGGGCGGAAGGGCAAGGATTTGTCATGGCCCAGGATCGCCTGGGACCGGGCCGGATCCACCATTGTATGCGCTGGCTGGGAATCTGCCAACGCGCTTTTGATCTCATGTGCAAAAGGGCCAATGAGCGAGTAATTTCTCCATCCGGCAAAACTTTAGGTCACCAGCAAACCATCCAGAACTGGATTGCTGAATCCGCAGCCGAACTCCAAGCAGCGAGGCTTTTGACGCTCAACTCAGCTTGGCAGATTGATAATAACGGGGCGGCCGCGGCCCGGGATTCGATCTCCACAATTAAATTCACGGTCGCTAACACCATGAACAAAATTGTCGACCGAGCCCTTCAGGTGCATGGCGGACTGGGCATGACCGATGACACCATCCTGGCCTATTTCTACCGCCACGAACGGGCCGCCAGAATTTACGATGGGGCCGACGAAGTCCATAAAAGCTCAGTCGCGAAGCGGATTTTAAAAAACTTGGCAAAAAAATAAGCAGGCCGGAATCAGATGGATTACAAAGAGTTCACAAAATTATATGCCTCCTCAAGCTGGGAAATTGCGCGGGAGGTATTTCTCAAAAACCGGGATAGTATACGGATTCAAAAGGAGAAAACTGCTGTCAATAATCTGGAAAAGATCTTTAACGCCGTATTCAGCATTACCTATAAGAAAGGCTTCCAAGCCATGAGTATGCGTGATTTAAGTCGAGAAACCGGCATGAGCTTAGGCTCTTTGTATGCCTATTTTACGGGCAAGGAAAAACTTCTCGACATTATCCAGACCCAGGGATGGTCAATTATAAAAAAAGACCTTGAAGAGATCTCCGCAACCCATGAAAATCCCCGGGAAAAACTAAGAGCTGTAATCAAAGCTCATATTTTTCTCTCCGAATTTTTCCGGCCCTGGTTTTACTTCACATTCATGGAAGCCCGAAATATTAAACCGACCAAGTTAGAAGCGGTTAAATCAATGGAAGAGTATACCCAGCAGATCCTGACCAGTATTCTTATAACCGGGGAGAAACAAGCTGTTTTCAAACCCGGAAACCATGAACTGACCGCCAGCATGATCAAGGCGATGCAACAGGAATGGTATTTAAAACGCTGGAAATACCGAAAATTAAACGTCTCGGTGGATCAATTTGCCGATCATTTGATCGCGATTATCGAAACTTTCTGCCTGGTTGAAGATATACCCCCAACCAAGATAGAGTGAAGTTTTTGTCATGGTTTTTGTTCGACCTGTCTCGGCTGGGGTCATTTCTTGACACTTGGCG
>JAUVDU010000118.1 GCA_030595135.1 Deltaproteobacteria bacterium
ATCAGCACCGCATCTTTAGGTTTGTTGGCGACTCTGGCGATGACCTCGGTCACCCCGGCGCAGATTTCAGATTTCTGTTCACGACTAAGCTCTCCGGCGACCCGGATATTGACATACGGCATAATTTTTCTCCTTAGTTCCCGAAATTAAATTTACAATCGTAAAACCTACCCCAAAAAAACAGTTGCATTTACCGATCAATATGCTACATTATCTTTATTAAGATCGTAACTATTCAGCTAACCCGTAAATTCAGGGTACACAATCCCGATCTCCTTCGGAGAATCGGGTTATGTCCCCAGAATTTACTGAAATCCATCAATATTCGGTGCTTTTCTACTTACGCTGAATAGCTACATAAGATCAATCAATGTTTTAATACAAAAAGGAGAAGAGCATGAGAAAAAAACAGTTATTATTGATCATTGCCACAATATTGTGTGCCCTGATTCTCAGCAGTTCAATGACCTTTGCGGCAGGACAGCAGGTAAAAATACCCTATGTCATCTCCATAGATGATGCCGGTTGGTGGACGGGAATTGCGATTACCAACAACAGCGGCGGATCGATTACCGACATGAAGCTCTCTTTCACCACAAATGCGGGCGTCTCTGGGTGGTACTGGAAGATACCTGATCCTACTCCTCCCTTACCCCTAATCGAACGCACTGCTCCCCCGGGAATTTTCATGCCCTACGCAACCAACCTCGTGGAGATTGATGGTTACGCCCAATTAAGCGACTCATTAGCCAACCTCTACGCCTCAGGCGGCGCCAAAAATCTACCCTCGGAAACCGGCTCCGTAATATTATCACATACCGGCAGCGAAGAGTTTTCCGTAACCGTTTACATCGGCAGCCCTGACGGTTTTGCCTTTCAGGTTTTCAACTCCACCGGCCCTTGAGGCTGATAGAAACTGCCGGGATGCAGACTCTTTTTTATTGTATCCATCCTTTATAACCAGGAGGCTGTCTGAAAATAGTATTTTTCAGGCAGCCTCTTAATGCGGGAATTACTCCCGCAACCCAAAAGTTACTGTAAGGCACTAATCGTAACGCCGATCAAAAACTCTTTTGGTTTTTCGTTCGCTGCGCGGTAGCTCTCCGTAAGCCAGCAACTCGACTCGGGGAGTCACCATAAGACGATGTTTAATACGGCTTATAAGCTCTTTGATTAAAAATTCATCCTGACCAGCAGTCGCCCCCACCTGACGCTCAACCTTGAGTGTCATATAATCTCGACCATCTTCCAGGTGATCAAGGTGAATCTGGTATTCACTGCCAAGCCCGGCAATATCTGAAAGTACCGCATCAATCTCACTCGGATAGACATTAACTCCCCGAATAATAAAGACATCATCACTGCGCCCTAAAATCGCACTGTGACGCGGCATAATTGAACCGCAGGGACAAGGGGCGGAAACGGCCCGGGCCAGATCTCGGGAACGATAGCGAACCAGAGGCGTCGCCTCTTTATAGAGCGTGGTATAAACCATCTCGCCGATTTCACCTTCGGCTACCGGCTCTAAAGTTTCAGGGTCGAGAAATTCGAGAAAATAGTAATCAGCCCAGTAGTGAATATTGCTGCTGTAGCTGCAATTTAAACCGGTGCCGGGGCCGTAAACTTCCGTCAACCCCGGAATATCGTAAAACTCCTCCAACCCTAAAAGTTCGACAATGCGCCGCCACATAGCCGGACTGGTACGCTCCGAGCCACAGATAACCTTACGTAAATTTATCTGATCACGCAAACCCCGACGCTGCACCTCTTCGGCCAGAAGCAGGGCCATTGATGAAGTACAACAGAGCACCGTGGTTGAAAAATCGACAAGAAAAGTACATTGCATATCAAGATTACCCGGCCCGGTCGGCAGAGCCATCGCCCCATAACGCTCACAGGCGAGCTGAAAACCGGCCCCGGCCGTCCAGACCCCGTAACCGACACAGATCTGCACCCGATCCTCTCTAGTCAGGCCAGCCATCTCATAACAGCGGCAAAACATCTCCAACCAGTCATCAATATCTTTTTGCGTGTAAGCCACTATCTTACGTTTGCCGGTGGTTCCGGAAGAGGCATGGATCCGCACAATTTCACGATTGGGAACCGCTTGAAACGGCAAAGGATAACCGGCTCTAAAATCATCAGAGGTAGTCAAGGGGAAACGACGAAGATCATCCAGCGACGAAAAATCTTCCGGGCGAACACCAACGGCATCAAAATGATGGCGATAAAAATCACTATGACTATAAACATGCTTCAAAGTCCAGGCAATGCGCTCTAACTGAAGAGTGCCCAACTCCTCATGACTTTTAACCCGTGGGGCAAATCTTTTTAACATTTTTCCTCTCTCTATAATACCTTCCAAAAACTTATTAAATTGTACGCATCAACAAACGGGCCATGCTCTAAAACATCTCACTTTTTTTGTCAACCGACGATTCACCAATCCGTAACCAGGCAACCACTTAAGTATATATTACCACCAGAAAACAGTTGCATCATATCGTAAAAGAAAGTAATGGAAGCGTCTTACAGAAACCTTATCAATAATAACACCCTCACTTGAAACAGAGAAGGAAGAGACCATGACTAAACTGTCCGACATCACTAAAAAGATTGCGACCTTAATTGCCCTGGCCGGCATCCTCCTGACCTTGGCCCCCATAGCTGAGGCCGGAACCCTCACCTTAAATTATGCAAACTTCCCTCCGGCTCCGACCTTTCCCTGCGTCCAGATGGAGCGTTGGGCCAAAGAGGTAGAGAAACGCAGCAACGGCCAAGTCAAGGTCATGACCTTTCCCGGCGGCACCCTGCTCGGCGCCAAAAACATGCTGGACGGAGTCAAAAAAGGACTCACCGATATCGGCTGTTTCTGCCCTCCCTATCTGCCGGGCCGTTTCCCGTTAATGGAAGGAGCCGATCTGCCGGTCGGATTTACCAGTGCCGCAGTCGCCAGTGCCACTCTCTGGGATCTTTATGAAAAGTACCAGCCAAAGAGCCTCAAAGGAGTCAAGGTTCTGACCATGTTCACTTGCGCCCCAGCCAATCTGATGCTCAAAATCTCCGGCGCCACCCTTGCAGAACTTAAAGGGATGGAGATCCGGGGAACCGGCATCTCCGGTCGCTATCTCGAAGCGATGGGAGCCGTACCCGTAGCCATGCCGATGTCAGCCGCACCGGAAGCTCTGCAAAAAGGGGTCGTTAAAGGCATTTTTTCCTCGCTTGAAATCATGAAGGATTTCAAGTTCGCCGAACTTTGCGGCCATGTCACAATTGTCAACGGCCCGACGACCTCTTTTGCGGTCGTCATGAACCTGAAAAAATGGCAGTCATTAAGCCCTGAGTTGCAAAAGATCTTCACCGACCTGGGCCGCGAACAAGCACTCTGGACCGGCAACTATGAGGATGATCATGTCAAGGAAGCCCTGGCCTGGTCGGAAAATACCCACCAAGTCAAGATCAAAACTATGACACCGGCGGAAAAAAGCGTTATTACCGAAAAAGTAAAATTCATGACTGATGCCTACCTCAGCAAGACCGCTAAAGCCGGACTGCCGGGTAAAGAATTTCTGGCCGACCTCCAAACCTTCAGGATCAAATACGAAAAAGAGTTTGAGAAGTAGAAAAAACGGTAGGAAAATAGAGGTATCAACCACAAAGAGCACGAATAACACGAAGTTCGGCTAAAAAGACCTTCGTGTGCTTCGTGCTCTTCATGGTTAAAGATTTTTTCAGCAAACCCTAACAACCTGTTTCGGCTCCGGCACTGTCATATTAAAAAAGATGAAAAACAATTCCTTCCGTAATTTTCTCATCAAATTCCAGCAATTCAAATTACTCCTGGCCGGGATTTCGCTGCTGCTGATGGTAATCATCGGCTTTGCCAACGTTGTCTGTCGCAATTTTTGGCAACCGTTAAAAGGTTCTTTTGAGCTGATCGGCTACCTCGGAGCAATTACCATTGCCCTCTCTTTAGGCAGCGCGCAGCTCGAAAAGAAACATATTATTGTCGATATAATCACGCGTAAATACTCTCCCGGCTGGCGCCGACTAACCTCTACAATCGGCCACTTTTGCGGAGCTCTCTTTTTCAGCCTGGCCGCTTGGCAAACCTGGCTCTGGGGTGACACTATTCGCCAAGCTGGCGAAACCTCTGAAACCCTGCACATGGTTTTCTACCCCTTTATCTACCTGACCGCATTCGGATTCGCCTTTCTCGCTCTGGTTCTGCTTTCAGACTTAAGCTTAAGCCTAAAAAAAATTCCCGCCGAGCCAACGGAGTCTTCATGAGCCCGGAAATCGTTGGCATCATCGGCCTCTTTTTAATGATGGCGGCCATGCTCTTGCTGCAAATTCCGGTGGGCTTTGCCATGGGCCTCACCGGCTTTGCCGGGGTCGCCTGGCTCATCTCTTTTGATGCCGCCCTGGCCCTAATCGGCAACGACCTCTGGACCACCTTCTCATCCTACGGCCTGACCATTATCCCACTCTTTATTTTCATGGGCCATATCTGTTTTCACAGTAACGTCAACAACCGCCTCTATAGCTGCGCCTACACCTGGCTGGGGGCAACCCGTGGTGGCCTGGCGATGGCGACGGTCGCCGCCTGTGCCGGTTTTGCCGCGATCAGCGGATCCAACACGGCAACCGCCGCCACCATGACCTCGGTGGCTCTACCTTCAATGCGAAAATACGGCTATCACCCAACCCTGATTACCGGCTCAATTGCCGCCGGTTCAACCCTGGGCGTCGTTATTCCGCCCAGTATTGTTCTGGTTGTTTACGGCATCTACACCGGACAATCAATTGCCAAACTTTTTTTCGGCAGTATCATCCCCGGCCTGATCCTCGCAGCTTTACTAATTTTAACCATCGTTGTTATCTGCCGTCGCCACCCCGCCTGGGGGCCCCCAGGCGAAAAAACCAGCTTCAAGGAAAAAATCCTCTCCCTCAAAGGCTCTTTCGAGATGTTACTCCTCTTCGGCCTGGTCATGGGGGGTCTCTTTGTCGGCTTCTTCACGCCCAGCGAGGCTGGAGCCGTGGGTTCGTTCTGCGCCCTATTTTTAAGCCTTTTTCGCCGCTCTCTCTCTTATGAAAAATTTCTTGCAGCCATCAATGACACCCTGAAAATCTCAAGCTTCATTATCATAATTATTGCCGGCGCCGTCATCTTCGGCCGCTTTCTGGCTTTAACCAGACTGCCTTACGCCATTGCCGAATGGGCTGCCGCTCTACCAATAGCCCCGGTCTTTATCTTGTGGATTATCATTCTCGTATTTATCGTCGGCGGGGCCATCATGGATGCCTTGGGCCTGTTGCTGATCACGATCCCGATCTTCTACCCGCTGGCCGTAAAACTCAACTACGACCCAATCTGGTTTGGGGTTTTGATCACCATCGTCACAACTATGGGGGCGATCACCCCGCCGGTCGGCGTCAACGCCTATGTCGTCGCCGGTATCGCCAAAGATATCCCACTGACAACGGTATTTAAAGGTATCGCCTATTTCCTGCCGACCTACATTATCACCATCATTCTGCTCGAAATCTTCCCGCAACTAATCCTCTGGCCAGCAAGCTCAGTCTACTGACTCAGTGCAGCCAAACCTTCAACTCACTCTCAACCTGAATCATCAAATCATTTACCACCTCCAGGCGGCCGGTAGTCTTGGCCTCTTTTTCCAAAGCTTGAAAAAGATCTGCCAGAGTGACAAATTGAGGGGCACTAAAATTATTGAAGGTTCCTTTCAGGGCGTGGGCAAAAAAACTGATCTCCGACATCCCGGCCCCGGCAACCGCACTCCTTAATTCGGGGAGATATTCCGTCGTCGCTTCACACAATGCCTCAACAACCTCATCTCCACTCTCCTGATCAAAACCCATCGATTTAAGATCATCAGCCAAAAGGCGGGTCAGAAAACCCCGGTCAATTTCCATATTTTCACTCCTTAATCAA
>JAUVDU010000194.1 GCA_030595135.1 Deltaproteobacteria bacterium
AACATCAATACACTCTATGAAACTCGGACGGTCGAGATCAGCACTCTCGGTAAGAAAAATTTTTTCCTGCCTGAGTCGGCGGTAGCCGGTTTCGACAGAATGGGATAATATGCAAATAATTATCACCGGCGGGGTTCAATCCGGGAAATCAACCCTGGCCGCCAGGCTGGTGCGGTTTCTAAACAGCCGGGGAGTTTCGCTCTCCGGGATTCTCGCCATCGGTCTCTGGCAGGATGATCAACGTTTAGGCTTTGATCTGGTTGATCTCAAAACCGGGGCAAAGTGCCCCCTTGCGAGACGCCGGAACGATTTGGTAAACAGTGCGATTACGCCGTTTAAGTTTTTCGACCAAGGTTTGGCGGCCGGGGCCCGGGCTCTTGATCAGGAGCGCTGTTGCGATACTTCCGTGATCATGGTCGATGAAGTTGGTAAACTCGAACTTAGCGGAGAAGGGTGGGCCCGGTTTCTGGGGCCTCTTCTCGCAATTCAAACGGCGGTTCACATCTGGATCGTCAGGGAAAAGCTGGTCGACAAAGTGTGTCGAAGATGGAACTTTGAGCCCGCAGAAATCATCCATGTCGAAGATGATAACAGTTTTGCAAAACTTAAAACTCTCTTGAAAAAAGGAGTGTAACTATTCAACTAACCCGCAAATTCAGGGTACACAATCCTGATTTCCTTCGGAGAATCAGGTTATGTCCCCAGCATTCACTGAAATCCATCAATATTTGGTGCTATTTTACTAACGCTGAATAGTTACAAAGGAGTAAATTTATGAATCAGAATCAGGATAAAAATCAAAAAGAGATGACCGATTTTATCTTAAGTCAGTTCGATACGATACCGGATCAACCGGTCGCCCGGCTTACGTACGGGGCTCATATCGTGGCCGTCGAGAGCAGTAACAGCATGGGACTTGCCACTTGGGCCTCGGAAAAACATCCCGTACCGATTGATGATCTTCCCGATCCCGGCCAAGCTGTTTCGGTGAAAGAACTCGCTCAGCTGCTGCACGATGACAACCCTCTCAAAAGTTCACTGGGGCTGGCCGCGCTCAACTCACTGCTTCCCGATCCTGCACCTGAAGATCTTGTCGATATCAATGCCGGTGACCTGATTATGGATCTTGGTAAGGAAAAACAGGTCTCGGTTATCGGTCATTTTCCTTTTGTCGAACGTATGCGGGGGTGTTTTAAAGAGTTTATGGTTTTTGAGAAAAAGCCCCAATCCGGTGATCTTAAAGCCGATCTCATCCCTAAACACCTGCCCTCGGCCGACCTTGTCGCAATCACGGCGACAACCGTTTCCAACAAAACTTTAGCCGGAATCCTCTCCCACTGTTCTCCATCAGCAACCAAATTGATCCTCGGTCCAAGTACGCCACTTACCCCGGCGCTGTTCGAGCTGGGCTTCGATTATATCGCCGGCATTGTCGTCAAAGACAGGGATATTGTCCGACAGGGAGTCGAAAATGGTTTAGCTTTCAAACATCTGCAGGGAGTAAAGCATGTAATCCTTCGCGCCAACAATTAGAAGGTTCCATTAATGTGAACATTTAGCGGTTTCATTATGCCGATTCTGGGAATTTGTTGATTTAAAGAAAGGAATTCCGGGAATTCCGGCGAATTCCGCGAATTCCGGGGACGAATTCCGGGAAGATAATTCCGAAGCGGGCGAATTCCGAGGGCGAATTCCGGGGCACGAATTCCGGGCGAATTCCGGGGGCGAATTCCGGGGACATCTTACTTAATTGTTGACCGTTGACTGATACTCAAGGCTAGGCTTTTATCGGTGTGGTGTATACACTTTTACATAGCATGGTACTGGAAGAGAGAAAGTTCGGTGGTCGGTTAAGTGGTACCGGCAATCATGAAACGATGCTGCCGCAACTGCGGAAATCGTAACCTTTGAAGGTCTCGGTTTTTAGGGTAAGTCGTTCCGGTTCAAGAAAGGCGAAGAAATCCTTGAGCGGATGTGCGGCAAAGCCTTCTTTCATGGTTATTAGATCAAAACGTTCCTCAATCAGGGGAATAAAATCCAATTTCAGAAGATGGGCGGTGTATTCAATACCCATGCCGACATCGGCATCTCCTCTAAGGATCTCCAAACCGACCTCCAGATGGGTTACCCGTTCGACGTCGTAGCCGTTTATCTGGTTTGGTGAAAGCCTCTCTTTTTCCAGGAGGTAATCGAGCAGATACCTGGTTCCCGAACCTTGGTTACGATTTACCAGCCGAACCTCTTTACGACTAAGATCGGCAATTTTTTTAATGCCTTGCGGGTTACCGGCTGGTACAAGAAATCCCTGACGGCGATAGGCGAGGTTGACCGCCACATATTTTTTCCCGGCCAAGTGTTTTTCCACGTAGGGAAGATTGTATTCGCTGGTGGGGGGGTGGAAAAGGTGAACTCCGGCTATTTGCGCCTTGCCCGCAGCTAGTGAAATCAATCCTCGTTGGCTGCCGAGCGAAGCATGAAAGGCTAAGTGTTGGGGAAAATGGATCTGGTTGAATTCTTCGATAAGTGTGATCAAGAGAGGGTCATCGCTGCCAGCTACCAGGATGTTTTTTGCCATCTCGGTCTGCTCTTCCAACCACCGATTAATCTGTTCAAGAGGGAAGAGCCACTTGCCGACCACCCGTGTACAGGGGATGGTTCCCTCCTGAATCAGCTGGTAGACCTTTTTTTCATTGATCTTGAGATAAGCGGCCACCTCTTTGGTGGTCAGCAGTTGCTTGGTATTCATTGTCAGTTCTCCCTATGATCCTTAATCAACAACGGCTCGCCAACTCTCGTCTGAAGTCTTTGGTCGTTCTTTGTCATCCTGTCCTGTGCCGCGCCATCTGAAACCGGTTACGGTTTCAGAGGTTCCCGAATTGTTGCCGGTAACCTGACCAATCTTGACGGCTTGATCTTTTTTTCCTGGCCAGTTATAGCTGAATTTCCCGGAAGGGTGTTGAGCCCGGTTGGTGGCTCGGGGCACGGCCACCATTACATAGTCGAACAGTTCCGTGACGCTGACGCGGCCATCCCGGGGGAAGTTGTCGGAGGCTCCGGCAAAACCCTCTAACATGAAATAAGTAAATGCGCCATGTTCCCACCTTTCTGATTCGACCGAGCTCTCATGCGTTCTAGATGAGGTCAGAATTGCTATTCGAGTTTCGAGGTCAGCTGTCCGCAGGAGTTTATCGTAGGCTTTTTCATTTTGTCGGCCCAAGGATTTGGCCCCGCCGCTATGGCAGGTGTCGATCATCATTATGATGTTGCGGCACTTAATCTCTTTAACGGCGTTTTTCAGCTCTTGCATAGGCAGGGCGGTTGTGGTGAGATCATCACTAACGGTGTCAAATGTGATGAAATAGGTTTTGCCGACATTGTCACCCGCACCGTGGCTGGAGTAGAAAAAGAAGAGACTGTCATCAGGAGAGATGTTTTCCGAGATACGTTTTAAGGAGCTCATGATTGCGTCTTTTTTAGCACTTTCATCAGCTAAAAGGATGATCTGCTTGTCGGAAACCCCGTCAGTTTTGAAATAGTCGGAAATACTGCGGGCATCAGCGACGCAGTAGGTCAGTTGGGGGATTCTGGTGTCGGCAAATTTGCAGATGCCGACCGCCATGACCCAACGTTGTCCGTTCGTTATGCCATCTTTTTTGTTAGTGGTTTCTTTAGTGTTGGTCGAAGGAGTGAGTTTTTGACTGGCTCCTTGCCGGATAATGAAATCATTGGCCGCCCAAGTCCAGGCCGAGGTCAGGAGAATCCCGGAAAATACCAAGCTTAATAGAATTCGCTTATAAAAAATCATCTTTACTCTCCCACTCAACCGTTGTTAACGGTTATTTTATGAAGTAAAAGATCTCTAAAAGAGATGTCTGATACCGTATCTATTATTATCACACAAAACAGGTCTCCTTGTCACTTATTTAAATTGCTGATTATTCAGGTGGCGCCCTGTTTGGGGGCGGGGTCATTGCTTGACAAAGGGCGCATCTGAGATTATTGTATTAACCGAACTTAATGTCTGCCATTTGTCGGAGTGAAAAGAGAGCTTATGAGTGACCAAGAAAAACAGGCGAAGAGAAGAGTTGTTTTCAGCTGGCGGAAAATTCTGTTTTTTGCCGTTTTATTGCTGGCTGTCTATAGTGTCAGCGGCTTCTTTTTTCTTCCCTGGCTGCTAAAGAGTCAGGCCGAAAAACGATTGCCGGAACTCCTCAATCGTCCGGCGACGATTGATCAGGTGCGTTTTAACCCTTTCACGCTGCGTTTGCAGATTGATGGTTTGCTGGTTCGGGCCCGACAGGGCCGGGCTCCATTGTTAAAGATAGATTCTTTGCTCGCCGATTGTGCCGGTTTTCTCTCGCTGACTAATCGAGCTCTGGTGCTGGAAGAGATCGATATTCAGGGGCCTTATCTCAAAATTGTCAGAAATGATGATCTGAGTTATAATTTTTCCGATCTGTTGCCTACCGCCTCGCCGCCGGACGATAAGCCGGAGGACAAAGGGCGTGGGTTCTGTTTTTCACTCAATAATATCAGGCTCGCCGGCGGGATTGTTGAATTTACCGATCAGACCCGGGATATCTTCCACTGGCTTAATGATATCACT
>JAUVDU010000119.1 GCA_030595135.1 Deltaproteobacteria bacterium
TAGAACGTGCTTACCCGAACATTCGGCGGGGTGATTCTCGGGTATTGGGCGACGGGAATATTGAGCATGGCGATGAGCCCGGCCAGGGTAATGATGATTGAAATCACCACCGCCAGCCGCGGTCGTTCTATGAAAATCCGAGAAAACATAGATGGGTTACCTTCCTTGGGGTTCGTCCTGCGTAGTTTTCACGGTTTGTCCGGGTTTTACTTTCTGTAAACCCTGAGTAATAACCAGCTCTCCGACCTTGAGCCCGGAGGTGACGGCCCAGCGATTGCCGCTGACCAGCGGTCCGGTAGTTATTCGTTGTTTAATTACCTGGTTTTGCTGGTCGACCACCAGTACATAACGGCCCTCACGATCTTGTAAAACGGCGGCTTGCGGGATTACCGGTAGTTTCTCACCCTGACTTTGACTGATCATAATGGTGACATACTGTCCCGGCAGCAGGAGACCATCAGCATTGTCGAAGACGGCCCGGACGGCGATGGTGCCGGTTTCCCGGTCGACGACGTTATCGATAAAATCGATTTGACCGCTATCTTCCAGAACTTTGTCGTTGAGTAGTTTGATTTGGGGAACCAGGGAGCGAATCTTTTTTTGGTCGGAGGAGTCCTTGAGGGTGGCCTGGATGGCCGTCAGATCATTTTCACTGATCGAGTAAAGTACTCGGATCGGGTTGAGCTGGACGATTCGGGCTAAGGGGCCGAAATTGGGCTCACAGAGATTACCTCGGGTGAGCGCCGTACGGCCAATCCGGCCGCTGATTGGAGCTCGTATTTTAGTGTATTCCAAATCAAGTTCGGAGAGTTTGAGTGCGGCCTGAGCCTCCAGTAGCCGGGCCTTGGCCAAGAGCTCTTCGGCTACCGCCGTATCCAGGTCTGAGGCGGATATTCCACCGGAACGGACGTTGCGAACCCTCTTTAGATATTGGCTGGTTTTAGTCAGCGTCGCCCGGGCCTGGGCAACTCCGGCCTGGTCAGCCGCGACCCGGGCCTGGTAGGGCGCTTGCTCAATAACGTAAAGCAGGTCACCGACCTGAACGTTGCTGCCTTCTTTAAAATTAACCTGTTCTAAAAACCCTTTAACCCGAGCCTGAAGCACCACGCTTTGAATCGCCTCAACATGGCCTACATATTCAATCGGCGGGTTGATCTCTTGTTCAATGATTGGTGTGACCTTGACCAGCGGCGGTGGTCCTTTTTTCGCACCCCGAGCGGCGGCACCGGCAATTGGCGAAAAGGTTAACAGTAAAACGAAAATCAAGAGCCCCAACCAACCGGCACCACGGAGAGTTGTTGCTATCAAAAAAGTGCTTCTCATATTTGTCCCTCAACAATAACCATCATTTGAATTATATAAGCGAAACGAAATGTAGTTCAAAGGGTTTGCCTTGTCAACGTTTTTATTCCGGGGACACCTTACTTATCTCCCTCTCTTTTTTACTTAAAAATGAGGTCAAATTGTGTTACATGGTTGACCTGTTCAATCAACCACGGAGGGTGGATGGTGTGGACGGAAAATTGATTATGAAAAAAAGGGGCGGACAATCATGTTTGACGTTGCTCTGGTTCAGCCTCCGATCGAGGATTTTTTCCTGACTGCCAAACGCACCATTCCTTATGGTCTGGCCTGTATTGGCGCAACTCTCGAAGAACAGGGCTTTGCGGTTACGATTATCGATGGCCTGGCGACCAGCAAGAGTAAACTTCTGCCCTGGCCG
Organism: Deltaproteobacteria bacterium; assembly: GCA_030595135.1. Classification (GTDB taxonomy): domain Bacteria; phylum Desulfobacterota; class Anaeroferrophillalia; order Anaeroferrophillales; family Tharpellaceae; genus Tharpella. The sequence continues at coordinate 1,724 of JAUVDU010000119.1, forward strand.
GAGGAGATGGCATATCTTAAGCCGCATTTCGGTAAGCCAGACACCTCGTCATTTGCTCTGTTTCACAACTATAAACATTTTGGTTATAGTTTTGCTCATCTGGGAAAACTGGTTCATCAGTCTGGGGCTTTTCTGGTCGGTATCTCGGCCCTTTTCACCCCTTACCACGAAAGTGCTCTGCAGCTTGCGGTTGTCATCAAAAAGCAACATCCCGACTGCCGCATTGTGGTTGGCGGTCACCACGCCACGGCCCTGCCGGAAACGGTAATGGCCTGTGCAGCCGTCGATTATGTTATCCGTGGAGAGGGGGAGGAGTCCCTGCCGCAGTTGGCGGTGGCAATAAAAAACGGGCAGGCTGATGATCCGGCGCGGTTAAGCAAAATTCCGGGGCTGGTTTTGCGTTGCCAAGACGGTACTCTGCAAATTAGTGAGCCCGCCGTCATGAATAATCCGGATGCCTCGCCGCTGCCGGCAACTCACCTTCTGAAAAACTCATTTTACCGGCGCAAACAGCAGGGGAGTGCGGTCATTATGGCGAGTCGGGGTTGTCCTTTACGCTGTAGTTACTGTGCCGTCAGTGCCGATAGTGGATTGCCTTACCGAAAAAGAGGGGTTAAGTCGGTTCTGCGCGAAATTGAGCGGGCGGTTTTAGATGAGAATGTTGGTTTTATCGATTTTGAAGATGAGAACCTGACTATTGACCGGGCCTGGTTTATGGAGCTGATCGCCGGAATTTCAGCTTTACGAAAAAACCATAATTTCGAGTTGCGAGCCATGAACGGGCTCTATCCACCGGCCCTTGACGAGGCGATGATTGTCGCCATGCGTGACGCCGGGTTTCGCACCCTTAACCTGGCGGTCGGCAGTTTTGATCGCGGGCAACTTAAACTGTTTCGCCGCCCGGATGTTGGTCAGGCTCATGATCAGGCCCTGAAACTTTGTCAAAAATACGGTCTTGAGGCGGTTTCTTATATTATCGCCGGAGCGCCCGGACAGTATGCCGAAACTACGCTAAACGATCTTTTGCGCCTGTCCCGGCAAAACAGTATTGTTGGCTTGTCGGTTTTCTATCCGGCTCCCGGAAGCCTCGATTACAAGCGGGCCGCCGACCTTGGCATCCTGCCGCCGCACCTCTCTCTGATGCGTTCCAGCGCTCTTCCCCTCAACTATACGACAAGTCGTTTAGAAAGCGTGACGCTGCTTCGTTTGAGTCGGATAATTAATTTTATTAAATTATTGCAAAAAGACAACGTTGCCTTGCCCGCAGCCCGGCCATTCCGCAAGCTTAATCTCTTACCCTTAGCTGATCAAGAACCTACAGAACGTACCGAGAAACGTATCGAGAGAGGAATTTTACTGCTCAGCTGGTTTTTTAACGATGGCATAATTCGCGGAATCACACCCGATGGCGAGGTTTACGAACATCCAACCGCATTGGATCTGACGCGAAAATTTATCCATGAATTTTCACATAAGCTAATTGCATAGTTGACACTTATTCATGACTGTGGTTAATAATCCGTCAACGACAATAAACAACCATTTAACAATAACAACAACTAAAAACTACGAAGGAGAACTCCATGGGAGGCATGTTTGGCTTGGTTTCAAAGGAAGATTGTGTTGCCGAGCTGTTTTACGGGACTGATTATCATTCTCATTTAGGCACTAAACGCGGCGGCATGGGGGTTTGCAACTCGCATGGAATTCAACGCTCCATCCACAATCTTGAAAACAACTACTTTCGCACCAAGTTTGAATCGGAACTGAGCTCCTTTGAAGGCCAGAAGGGGATTGGGGTGATCAGTGATACTGACCCGCAACCGTTGATTATCGGCTCACATATGGGCAATTTCGGCATAGTTATGGTCGGTAAGATTAATAATATGGATGAGCTGGTCGAAAAAGCTTTTTCCGACCGCCACTATTTTTCCGATACGACCAACGGGATTATGAATCCCACCGAAGTCGTGGCCAAGTTGATCTGTGATGAGGAAAATTTCGTTGACGGCATTCGTAATGTTCAGGATTCGATTAAGGGCTCGTGCTCTTTATTGGTGCTTACCGATGCAGGCATTTATGCGGGCCGGGATAAACTGGGCCGGACGCCGCTGGTTCTCGGCCGCCGGGAGAATGCGATTGCCGTAAGCTCGGAATCTTGCGCTTTCAGTAATCTTGGTTTTAAAACCGACCATTTCATCGGCCCCGGAGAGGTTGTTTTTATAACGGCTGAGGGTTGGGAACAACGGCTGCCGCCGGGTGATAAGATGCAGATATGTTCTTTTCTCTGGGTCTATTTCGGTTATCCCGCGTCGGATTATGAAGGGATCAATGTTGAAGAGGTCAGAAATAACTGTGGCGCTTGTTTGGCTAAAAATGACGATGTTGCTTGTGACTGCGTCGGTGGGATTCCCGATTCCGGGGTCGGTCATGCGATTGGTTACGCCGATGCCAAAAAGATTCCCTATCGCCGCCCCTTTGTCAAATATACGCCAACCTGGCCACGCAGCTTTATGCCTCAGGATCAATCTTTACGGGATCTGGTCGCTAAAATGAAGCTTCTTCCGGTGCCCCGGCTGATTGAAGGAAAAAGTCTGTTGTTTTGCGATGATTCCATCGTGCGCGGAACCCAGCTTAAAGAGAATGTCAAAATTCTTTTCGACTACGGAGCCCGGGAAGTTCACATGCGGCCTTCCTGTCCGACCCTGATATTCCCTTGCGAGTTTCTCAACTTCTCCGCCTCCCGGTCGACCCTCGATCTGATTGGCCGCAGTGTTATTCAGGAACTGGAGGGAGCGGATGATAAATTTCTGGATGAATACGCGACGGCCGGATCAGAAAAAAATCTAGCCATGGTTGAAGTGATTCGCAAGCGCCTGCACCTGACTTCCCTGCGCTACCAGTGCCTTGACGACCTGGTACAAGCCATTGGTCTGCCTAAAGAAAAACTCTGCACCCACTGTTTTGATGGGTCGAGTTACGACTGAAGAAGTTGGGGAGATTTACTTTTTGAATTGTCGACTTTCAGGGCGGGGGGATCCCTCGCCCTGATGTGTTTGGGGACGTGAACTGATTAAAAATTTTCCAACTCAGCAAAATCGAGTGTTGCAAAAAGGTCGGCCAGGTTCTCAGCCCGGCGAATTAGTTTGATCGAACCATCGCCCCGCAGCAGGAGTTCGGCCGAACGGAAGTTTGCCGTTGTAATTGAAACTCCTCGCGTGACCATGGATCCTGGCGTCGTGGATGAGCTGATAATCACAGAGTTATAAGATGAAACGGACTTTATTGCGTATGTATGTTGCGTTTAGTAATTGCGTATGTTTATATATGAGAGAGGAGGAAATGATAATTGTTCTAACCGGATAAAGGAGGAGGACATGAACAAGTCTGTTTTGTCGATTTTATCGTTGTTTATTCTTCTAAATCTCTTTCTGTTGTTTTTTTTCCAACAAAACGTTTCCGCTGCAACATATCATGTTGACTGCACCGCATCCAGTGGTGGCGACGGTTCATCCGGCAGTCCGTTCAATACAATTCAGGATGGTATAGATAGTGCCTTAGCCGGGGACAGCGTTCAGGTGGCCGCCGGAATTTATTACGAGCACATCACCATGAAGAACGGAGTGGAAATTCTGGGGGCCGAGGCAACTATTACCACCATCGATGGCAGCGGTTACGGCCCCGTGGTGTGGGACAATGACGCTGACTCCGCCGCAAAGCTGGAAGGTTTTACGGTTACAAATGGTGTCGCAACCTATCAGGCCGGCGGGATGAATATCTACGGTTCTCCTACAGTCGCAAACTGTATTTTTTCCGATAACCAGGCCGGGGCTGCGGGAGGCGGAATGTATATTGCCTCACCTGCATCAAAATCACCTGTAATAACTAATTGCTCTTTTGTGAACAACCGCGCCGGCAACGGAGGCGGGATGTATATCTCGAGGGCAATGGCAACTGTTTCAAACTGTACTTTTACAAACAATCAGGCCACCGGGGTTGGTGGTGGAATACATATTTGGTCTGGCTTCCTTTATGGTGCGCCTACCATAACCGATTGTGTGTTTGACTCTAACAAGTCAACGGGAGCAAGTGGCGGTGGCATATACAATGAATCCGGCGTCACTTCCACCTACGGTCCGACGATTACCAACTGTCTGTTTAAAAACAATCAGGCCTCTTATGATGGGGGTGGGATATGCAATGATAGCTTC
>JAUVDU010000251.1 GCA_030595135.1 Deltaproteobacteria bacterium
CCTTTGACGGCTCTTATGAGTCCCGAAAAAATCGATGCACTTATTGAGCGAACCCGCAATGGTGGAGCCGAAATCGTCTCTTTTTTGAAAACCGGCAGCGCTTTGTATGCTCCGGCCGCGGCCGTCGGGCGGATGGCTGAAGCGATTCTTAAAGACAAGAAAAGAATCCTGCCCGTGGCCGCTCTGCTTGAGGGTGAATACGGGATTTCCGATTGCTATGTCGGGGTTCCGGTAAAATTGGGCGGTCAGGGGGTTGAAGAGATTGTTGAACTGGAATTGCTCCCGGAAGAACTAGCCGCCCTTGAAAGATCTCACCAGAGTATTTGTTCCCTGATCAAAAGACTAAAAATATGATGGTTGAAAAATGAACGTTCGCCGTTTTCTCTGGCCCTCAATAATTATTGGCTTGTTGGCGGCTCTGTTTCTGCTGTTGCCGTTGGTTCCGTTGCCGGGTTTGAAAGATCGTCTGGTAAACGAGTTTTCGTCAACTCTGCAGCAGCCCTGCCGGATTCAGGAGGTGAGGCTCAAACTCTTTCCGCGTCCAGCTATCGTGCTACAAGGTATAACGTGTAATGCGACCAACTTTAATCTCAAAGCCCGCTCCTTAGATCTCGATTTTTCCCTGCTCTCCCTAATCTCTTTTTCTCCCCTGATCGACAGCATCCATCTGCGTGGGGTGTTGGCGGAAATTCCTTTTACCGCTTTGTTTCCTGAAGTCGGTCTCGAAGAGGAGTTTTTTTCTCTTTCGCCGGAGCGTCTCGGAACTCTTTTCAAGAGTAAAGGGTCGGGGGCGACGCTCTTTACGCTTGATGATGCCATTTGTAAGGTGACGAAAGTTCCCGGTTTTAAGCAGCCTTTGCTTTTTACCGCTCTTACGGGCAGGTGGCACTCGCAACCGCAAAGCCAGAGTGAAAATCTTGAGTTGGCTGGATCATTTAATGGTGGTCGGGGTCAACTACAGGTTACTTGGTATAAAGTTGAGAATTTATCTGCATCTGATAGTGATTCGTTGGCTGTGGATGCCGGTGATCGTTTGGAGATTACCTGTCGCTTGCAAGGAGTTTCCTTGCCTGAGCCTGAGGCGGCTTTTTGGGGGCCGCACGATAACCGTTGGCAGGTTGATTTTGAAAAAGGCGATCTGGAATTTGATATTAATGGCGATCCCGGGGCCGGGCTGCGGTTTAGCGGCAAGATTGCGGTTGTTGATCACCATCTTTCCAAGTATGATATAATCCGGTATCGGGATTCAGCCCGGCTCTGGTCACAGGGAGCTTTGCAGGCAAACGTCTCAGGTTTTTTTCAGAGTCGTGAAGGTTATCTCAATATTAAAAATGCCGCTCTTGAATATCCTGAGGCGGCGACACTCTTTTCCCGGGGCTTGATTCGTTTTCGTAAGCCTCTTTTTGTTGATCTCGTAAATCATCTTAAAGTGGATGATTTAGCGAAAGCCATAACCCATTGTCCTCCCCTGCAATTGTCCGATTATCAGTGTTCGGGTCGATTGGAGGGTGATCTTAAGTTGATTGGCAATCCTTTGCAGACACCGGTTTTGCATGTCAAGCTAAACTCGGAGAAAATCGTTTTGCGGGCACCTGATTCTGAATCAATCGGTCAAACAGCAATTACTGATGTTGCAAAAAAGATTCAATCGGAGCTTGAAAGTGCCGAGCCTACGGCTCTCGAGGTCGCCACCGGTGACCGGTCAAGGTCATTAGATTATCAGAACATAGCGGCAAACTTTTTGCGCTCGTTGGCTGCATGGGAGTGGATTGTTAAAGGTGATTGCCAGATCGGTTTGCTGGAGTTGCCGGATCTGCGCTTGGCCGAATTCTCTTTTCTGGCCGAAAAAAATCTGGTTCAGCTTGAAATTGAACGCCTGGCCGCACATTTTGGTTCGCGTGGGCAAGTTCGGCTCTCATTGATTCTTGATGATTTTCTGCACGAGCCGCGTTGGCAGGCCTCTTTAGTGGTCAAAAAATTTGATCTTAAGCCCTTTACTAAAACTTTGTCGTTGTCTGGGATTCTTGATGCCTCTTTGGTTGGTGGCGGGCGCTTGGGGGCTGATTTTGAGGGGGCTGAAGATCTTGTCTTTAACGGCAAGTGGCAATTGCGACAGGGTCGTTTTGTTCAGTCGCCATTGTTTACGGCATTTAGCCTTTTTTTGGAGCAAAAGAGGGGTTCGCGTGCGCCGGCGGCTTTTTCCGGTTTTTCCGGTAAATTTGCTTTGCGTGACGAAATCTTGCGTTTAGAAGAGCTTAAACTTAGCTCCTCAGGAAGTCAATTAAATGCCCGAGGGCGGTATTTTACAGCTGCTGAACGGCTCGATTTTCATGGCCGCTTGAATGAGAAAAACTCATCCCCTTTCTCCTTCCTCCTTTCCGGAAAACTGGATAAGCCAATCTTTACGGCGGACTATTGACAATGAAATTTCATAATTCTTGTCCGCATTCGTGCTGATCAGATTTAATAAATCCACCGTAATCTGAAGAGTGACTACATATTAAGGTCAAGGTCAAGATCAGGTGCATTGCTGATAAACTGATATTGACCATCAAAGCGGACCCCGATACCTTCACTCTCAGCACGAACCACCCGGCCATTCATTTTAACCCATGAACCGGAACCTGAAAATGTGTTGAGATAGAGATTAACCTTAATAGCTGTATCCTTTTCTAATAATTGACCATTGGTCAAAAGGAACGCTCCATTAGGCGATATATCACGGGTTTTCCATTTATATGACCGAACATTCTCATCGTTAAGCATAGTTTCAACATGAGCCGGAACCTGAAGACTATATCTAGTCGCTGCTCTTTGTTCCATAGTGCACCTATCTTCTTAACTGGCTATATTTTTGTCGCAGTTCTGATATCTAAGCAACTTTAAGACCAACTGTCAAAACATACAAAATCATCTGATTTACGTACTATCTTATCCCATTGTAAAGAATGTTGTAATGTTTTCCGACAAAAATTCAGGCCTACAGCTCTCGACGATCTCTACCATAACCCCACGCAAAACTGAGCGGGTTTCGTCTGCGAGATGTTTTATCCTAACGGAACTTCTTCGCTGTCGCTAAGGGCGCAAAAACAACCCGATATCCCTAGAATTCGTCTAAGCAAATTTTTAACCGGACAGTGCTGAGAAAAGTGGTTTTATAAGTTACTGCATTTCAAAGTAAGGTGCATTACTAACAAACTGATATTGACTATTAAAGCTGACCCCGATACCTTCACTTTCAGAACGAACTACCCGGCCATTCATTTTAACCCATGAACCGGAACCTGAAAATGAGTTGAGATAGAGATTAACCTTTATATTCGTACCATTTTCTAATAACTGACCATTGGTCAAAAGGAACGCTCCAACGGTTGAGACATCACGGGTTTTCCATTCATATGATCGGACATTTTTACCGCTAATCATAGTTTCAACATGAGCTGGAACCTGAAGCTTATACCTGGCTGCTTGTCTTTGTTCCATGATACTGTCTGTACCTTCCTAATTGGTTAAATTTTCTGCACAGCATTGATATCTTTCAAATATAATAGCAGTATTCATGCCAACTTCAAAAACACATGGAAATATCAAACAACCTTAGTTCAATAAAAGAATACTGTATGTTTTTTTGACAAAAGACCAATCATTTTCTGACAAAAAAATCTTATATAGCGTAAAATCAGCTCTCAGCAAGTTGGGGCCCGAGTTCTTCCGCTAGTTTCGCTAGTTCCGGGGACCATGCTAGTTCCGGACCAGCTAGTTCCGGGGACACTGCGACTAGTTCCGGACAATAGTTCCGGG
>JAUVDU010000057.1 GCA_030595135.1 Deltaproteobacteria bacterium
CCACTTAAAGTTAAAACCGCAGGCCCGCTGATTCCATCTTCGGTAAAAAGCAGTTCCCCGAAAACCTCCCTTACTTTTTTGTTGTTGATCAAAAGGCGGACGGCAACATTGCGTAAAGAGAGGCCCGCTCATTTCTCTGAACCAGGTTTTTCTGAGCTAGAGTGCTCTGGAGGCGTACATGTCAGCGGTACCAGAGCCGGGCGTGTGGGTATGATATTATGGCCGATATTTATAGCCAAGCGGTAGCCATCGCCGGTCGAACCGGTTAAAGGATAGGAGGCTCCGCCGGTGGCCAGGATGACGGCGGTGGCGGAAAATTCTTCACCGGCAGCTACCACTCCGACAATTTGATCATCCTCGACTATGAGCTCTTCAACCGGGCTTGAGAGGCGAATGGTAACTCCATTTTTATTGAGCCAGTTCCGCAACGTCTTGACCACTTCCGGGGCTTTGCCATTGGCGGGAAAAACCCGGCCGCCGCGTTCGGTGACGGTTTTAAGGCCGTTATCGGCAAAAAAATCGATCAAGTCATGGTTGAAAAAACGATGGAAGGCCTGGCGCAGAAAGCGGCCATTGTTGCCGAAATGGGCAATGCAATCACTGATCTCGGCACTGTTGGTCAGGTTGCAGCGACCCTTGCCGGTGATCGCCAGCTTGCGTCCCGGCTGTTTCATCTTTTCCAAGAGCAGAACCCGAGCCCCGGCTTTAGCCGCCGTCCCGGCCGCCATAAGTCCGGCCGCCCCGCCGCCGACCACAATAATTCTCGGTTTAGTTTTATTAGTCATAATTGCCTTTAATCCGAAAGATAATACTCAACCGTCGAGACCACGCGGACTCGTTTCATGTGCGGCGTACTTTTGTCACGGGGGCTGATGCTGAATTGCCCTTGTGAGGCGCGTTTAATTTTGCCCAGCCGGCTTTGCGAATCCTGGGCAAATTTCAGGGCCACGGCCCGGGCTTTTCTGGTGGCCTCCTCGATCATTGCCGGTTTTACTTCATTGAGTCTGGTGAATATATATTCCGGCCGGGCATTATAGTCTTCACGGTTGAAGACGATGCCCTCTTTGCCGAGTTCAGCCAGGGCGCCCATCACCGTGCGCACTGTGGCGATGTCGCTGGAGTATACGGTTACTGTCTGTACCGCACTGTAGCGAAATTGAGGCTTTGCCGAGTTAGAGTATCTTTGGGCCGATTTATCGGTAATTGCTGGCGGGTTGCTGGAGATGTCGGCGGTCTTTATCTGGTGCTGCTTGAGAAAAGCTATGATTTTGCCGGTATTTTTTTCAAGGGTTATGTAAAGATTTTGCAGGTCATTGTCGGCGGCAACAAACTGGATCGGCCAAATAACAATATCAGCCGGATATTCTTGTTCGGAGAGACCTTTAACTTTGACGCTGCGCTCAAGCCCTTTGATCGTGAGGGCGGCATCACCAAGCAGGTAGCCGAGCAGGGCCAGGCCCAAACAGATTGATAAACCCAAGATCAAAGCACTTACTTTACTTTTTTCAGCCATGGCAGTTTTCCTTTTGGGGTGCGCCTTCATAAACGGGTTGGCAGGTGTTCTCGATATTTATTTTATTTTTTGGTTCCGGTTAGCTCGGAGAGTAATATTAAGCTTACTGTTCACTCTTGACTCTGTCAATTAAAAAATCGGTGACGCTTTTTTTCTTGACATCTTTTCTCCTTTTGCATACTGTATACATTCGTCTCGAAAAGTTTTAGAGTGATTTTTTATGGGGCCGTTTTTTGGTTTAATTAGTTTTTATAAAGTGGAGGGATGAATAATGAAGAGAGCGAAAATTTCATTGATTGGTGGTGGGCAGATTGGTGGTGTGCTGGCTCAATTATGTGCCCAGAGAGAGCTTGGTGATGTGGTTCTGTTCGATATCGTCGAGGGTCTGCCGCAGGGGAAAATGCTTGATCTGGCCGAAGTTGCCCGGATTGATCAGTTTGATGTTGATTTGAAAGGAACCAATAGCTACACTGATATCGCCGGTTCGGATATTGTTATTGTCACTGCCGGCCTGCCGCGCAAACCGGGTATGAGCCGTGATGATCTGCTCGGCATTAACTCAAAGATCATGAAACAGGTCTCGGAAGGGATTAAAGAGCATGCTCCTGAGGCTTTCGTAATTATTATCTCCAATCCGCTGGATGCGATGGTGACTTTATGTCAGAAGGTCACCGGATTTCCTTCAGAACGGGTTATTGGTCAGGCCGGGGTGCTTGACTCCAACCGTTTTTGCTCATTTATTGCCTGGGAACTTGGAGTTTCGGCCCGTGACGTTAATGCCATGGTGCTGGGCGGCCACGGTGACACGATGGTGCCGATTGTCCGCTACGCTAATGTCAACGGCATTCCGGTGATGGAGCAGTTGGTGCGAAAATATAGCGGCGACCAGGCCAAAGCCCAGGAAGTCATGGATGCCATGGTTGAGCGCACCAAAATGGCGGGTGGTGAAGTTGTCAAATTGCTCGGCAACGGTTCAGCTTTCTATAGCCCGGCCTCTTCCGCGATTGCGATGGCGGAGGCAATTTTACGGGATCAGAAACGGGTGCTGCCGGTCTGCGCCCTGCTTAAAGGCGAATTCGGAGTTGATAATTACTATGTTGGTGTGCCTTGTGTTCTCGGTTCAAAAGGGGTTGAGGCGATCATTGAATTCGAACTTAATGAGACGGAACAGGCGATGTTCGATAATTCGGTCAATGCGGTCAAGAAATTGATCGATGAACTGCCGACAATTTTGCCGGATCTGGCCGATATCTTGAACGGCTAGGATTTTTAGCTGCTGATGATTGATTCATCTATAAGGGGTACGGTACCGTTTGGTGCTGTACCCCTTATTTGCGTTTAGGATAAGAAGTAGCAGGGGAATTGGTCTCGGTCGCCCGGGCCATCAGTGTTGGGGATTGTCAAAAATATTTCTTTCGCGTGGAGGTGTCATTTTTTGGTTGACTGTTACAGCTGTAATATGTTCAAGGTTGATGGCTAAGTAAAAAGTTCAGATATCCTGCGTCGTTGTGGTTTTTCAGATATTCGACATACTACATGTATGGTCTCGCACCTGAAAAACCACAACTCCTTGTCTATCGAAATTTTTACTTAGCCATCCCGTGATTTTTGGCATCCCGAAGGAAGTGCCCTTGGGTTGCGGGCGAAATTCGCCCTAAGTAAAAGTGAGGATATAGATGGAAAGAAAATATTTTTTTGTGGCCTTGGTCGTCGCCTTGTTGGCTTTGACGGGCTGTGCTGAACTTCAGAAAAGTGATCATGGGGCCGAAACCCTGCAACGGCCTTCGGCCCTGCAGATTGCCGAACCTGATCCGTTCTGGCAAAAGCAGGTCGATCAACTTGAACGGTTGGGAGATTATTCCGGTGCTTGTCGAGTTGTCAGGGAACGTTATCTGCGTTCTCCCGGTATGGCAGTTGGTGATCGTTTTTCGCTGTTACTCTCTTATCTGACGGATGATCAGATCGCAGACTGGTGGTATCGGGAGAGTGATACAGAGCTATCATGTAGAGTGGCGGCAGAATATTTTACGCGCCTGCGGCGTCAGCCAACTGCCGGATTGCCGGAAGCTAGTGAACAGCTCCTCTTGGAACTGGCTCGTAAGCTGAGCTCGGAATGTGACGTCAGTGAGGATTTCAGAACCGAAGCTCAGGATTTTCTCCTCTTTCATCAAACTTTGACCCGTATGGATGAATTTACGATTGGTTGTCTTCTGCCCTTAAGTGGTTCCAACGCGGCTGCCGGTGAGCGTCTTTTACGGGGTATGGAGTTGGCGCTGGAGGTATATCCTGAAGTTCCTGCTGAAGTGTCTGAAGTGCAAGATGAAGCTAAGATTGATGACTCTCCAAAAACCTCAGTAATGGTCTCAGTTGTTGACGCTGCACCGCTAGTGGAAATTGATTCGGACGCTACGCTGGAACCGGCTACCGGGGTAGTTTTAGCGTCTAAACCGCAACCACAACCTCTCCCTCGTTTACGTTTGCTGATCTACGATACTGCCGGTGAGGGCGAACGGGCTCGGGCCGGGGTTCGTTATCTGGTGAATGAAAAGAAGGTTGACCTGTTGGTCGGCCCCTATACCGGGAAAGCGGCTAATTATGCCGCCGTGGAGGCCCAGAGTCTGGGTGTGACCATGGTCAGTTTGAGTCCCTTGCTGCGCAATCTTGAACGTTATGACAATGTTTTTTTACATTACCCGACAATTCGTAATCAGGCGGTTTCACTGGCTGATTTGGCGATGACGCGGATGGGTTTAAAAGATTTCGCCATGCTTGTGCCCAAGAATCGTTATGGCCGTGAGTTTGCTGAGAACTTTACAGCTCAGGTTACGGCCTGGGGCGGGCAGGTGGTTCGGCAGGTATATTATGATTCCAGCCGTCCTGATTTTGGCCCCGCAATTCGTGAAATGATCGGTTCAGAGCGCTATCGTCGTTTCAAAGAGAAACGCCGGGAGTATGAGGTTTGGTCGAAGGAGCGTCAGCGTCAAATGGAAAAGGCCGAAAATGGCGGTGAGGAAGAGGAAGATAGTTTGGCGGCGCTGGCCCGCGAAATTGGTCTTGAGGGGAATGATCTTGAGCTTTTTGACGGTGCCGAAGAGTTGATGCCGCGGCCTTTGCTCAATTGTGATTTTGAAGCTATTGTCGTACCTGATCGAGCCCAAACCCTGAAACTGCTGATTCCTCAGCTCGCTTTTTACGATCTTGAGGAGTGTTGGCTGCTCGGCGGACGTTATTGGAATAGCCCGGAGTTGCTGGACTCGGCCTCAGAGTATGCTGATGGTGCACTTTTCGTCGATGCTTTTTGTGCAAGTTGCGCCGATGCTTCCCCGGAACTTACAGCTTTTCAAGAACGGTTTTCGGCACTTTATCAGGGCGAGAAGCCTAGTCTGCTTGAAACCTATGGTTTTGATACGATTATGCTGCTTCGCCAGCTACGTTCAGAGATCGGGCCGGAACCCGATGCCGAAACCTGGCGCCAGGCCCTGGCCGATTGTCGCAATCTGCCCCTGGCCTCCGGTCTCACGACCACGCTAGGTGATGGTGAAATAGCCAAACAGCTCTACCCGTTGACTTTCAGGAAAGGCCGCATCGAGATAGTTGATGAGAGCTGCTATTAAAGAAAACTTGTAACTATTCAGCATTTGCGGGGATGACCGATGAACAATACTTTAACTGCTGTTGCCGGATTAAAAGTAGGACACTACACCGATAAAGAAGGAGAGACCGGTTGCACCGTAATTGTCGCTGCCGATGGCGCTGTAGCTGGAGTCGATGTGCGCGGTGGGGCGCCCGGAACTCGTGAAACCGATCTTATGAGTCCGGTTAATACGGTTACCACAATCCATGCCGTAATGATTGGCGGCGGGAGTGCTTATGGTCTCGCCGCTGCCGATGGGGCGATGCGTTGGCTGGAGGCGCAGGGAATTGGTTTTGATGTGGGACTTGGTGTCGTTCCAATTGTTCCTGCTGCCGCATTGTTTGATTTGCTGGTCGGCGATTTTAAAGCCCGTCCTACCGCCGAAGATGGCTATACTGCCTGTGAAAACGCTACTGACGATCCGGTGCCGATGGGTCTGGTTGGTGCGGGAACCGGAGCAACAGTCGGAAAACTGTATGGAATGCCAACCGCCAGTCCGGCCGGACTCGGGAGTGCCGCCCGCACGCTGGACAATGGCGTAACTGTTTCAGCGTTGGTTGCAGTCAACGCTTTTGGTAACATCGTCGATCCTGAGTCAGGAAAAATTTTGGCCGGGACTAAAAATCATTCGGGAGAGGGCTTTGTTGATATCATCGAGAAAATGAGCGGCGATCTTTCGGGGACGATGTTCGCGTTTGGGCAAAATACGACGTTGGCGGTGGTTGCAACTGATGCTGTAATGAGCAACTCTGAAGCCTCAAAAATGGCGCAAATGGCCCACAACGGACTGGCCCAAACCATTCGCCCGGTACATACACCGCTAGATGGTGATACGGTTTTTGCTTTGGCTACAGGAAAATCCGGCAAATCGGCAAATCTCACCGTTCTTGGAGCCGTTGCCGCCGATGTTCTGGCCCAAGCGGTATTACGGGCGGCAAGTCGTTGATGCCGTCATCAATTGGCATAAGTGGTAAAAAAACGACTTTTAAGATTCGGCAAATTCAGGAAATAGAGAGCTCAAAGCCTGACTCGCCGAATCTCGTAAACAGCGCTGAAAAAGATGGGAAATCGGGGTTCTTTGCGGATTGATTTCGATTGTATCTGCACCGTTATTGATTGCTATTTCCGGCATCTGGGCCGCCGGGTAAACTACTGCCGATGTCCCGATACAGATCAGTAAATCGCATTTTTTAAGAGCACTCAGAGCTAAATTAATAGTTTCTTGGTTTAACGGATCACCGAACCAAATAATATCGGGGCGCCACCACGCATTATCGCCGCATTGACGCTCTTTCAGAGGCGTCTCAAAATTTTCTACGATTAAGCTGCTTTCCTGAGAGCGCAAACGCCAGATACTACCATGCAATTCAAGAACCCGATCTGCTCCGGCTCGCTGATGAAGTCCGTCAATGTTTTGGGAGATGATGCATGTTTTTGGTTGCTGAAGTTGAATCTTTGCAATAATTCTATGAGCCAGGTTTGGTTCACAGCTTTTAATCAGAGCCCGGCGTTGGTCATGGAAATCCCATACTTTTTCAGGGTTTCTTGAAAAAGCTTCTTGGCAGGCGTAGTCCTGATAGTTGTAATCTTTCCAAACGCCACCAGCCCCGCGATAGGTTGGAATCCCACTTTCAACCGAAATCCCGGCCCCGGTAAAAAAGACTATACGTTTGTATTTATCCACTATCATGATCTCCGTTAGTGCCAGGTTTTATATTTTGGTGGCTACCCCTATTTTTTATCAAAAGTCATCTTGCTGGCATCATCCTTTAGCTTCAGAACAAGTTGTCCATTATCAATGCTATAGCTGCTAACCCTACAGTCCTGTTTACCAGATGGTTTTTATAGAATATAGGGCTATTTTTTTATCCGCAGAGATTAGTGGGATATTTTCAACTATACAGGTCGCTATCAGTAATCTGTCAAATGGGTCTTTGTGGTGAAATGGTAATTCTTGAACCATGCAAACGTGGCTTAGTGATGGCGAAATGAGAGTTAATTGATGGCGGATACAAGCCTGTTTGACAAAGTTTTCCAGATTATCAGTTTTGATGATGCCATCTTTTTTTAATGCGAGTTCCCAGGGTGAAACCGTAGAAACAATGATATTATTATTAGGATTTTGTATGATTTTTCTGGCTGTTTTTGATAATTTGTCTGGATCAGTGGAAAGCCAGATAAGTGTGCAAGTATCAATAAGATATTTCATTTGTAAAACTCTGCAAAAGTGTCATTTGGGTCTTTTAGAGATCCCTTTAATGTGAGCATGCCAACACATTGTCCGAGTTGTCGTTGCTGAGGTTTTTCTGGTACTAGTCGAGCTACAGGTTTACCGTTTTTAGTGATGGAAACAGCTTCCCCCATTGAGACCATCTCTATTATTGAGGTGAATTTCGCTTTTGCTTCGGCAATACCATACGTATGTATCATAACTGAACCTCCTGTTTTGATATGACTATACATAGTATATAGTCACGTATGAAAAATGTCAACGGCCAGTAGAAAAATTGAGAAAAAATCTTTATCATTGACAATGACAATGATAATGACAACGATATCAAGAATAAAGATTTTCCCCTATAGTGCTCATGGGTTTCAGGATAGGTTTAACTGCGTTAATTGGCGTTAATTGGCGTTAATTGGGGTCGTAGTAGATTTATTTAATTTTACTCTGACCCCATTTATTACTATACCCTCTATACCCTCTTACTCACCTATTCATTTATTATTCAGTCTAATTCATTTGAGACTCTAACGAATAAGGTTAGATTGTGCGAGTGAAGCGAGCAACGAATAAGGTTAGATTGTGCGAGTGAAGCGAGCCACA
>JAUVDU010000136.1 GCA_030595135.1 Deltaproteobacteria bacterium
AAAACACCTGCCTTTTCCAAACCATACCTAGATATCTAAAGGAACCCGCCCCACTATGTTGAACAGCCACTTTTTTAAAAATTTTAAAATGATGATCGCTTTTTAATAATTTTTTAGAAATATCACTGTCTTCAAACCATAAGAAAAAACGCTCATCCCAAGCGCCTAAATTAAAAAATTTAGCTTTATTGCGCTGAAGATGGCCGATAAAATGCCATTTAAAGGGCAGATTCTTGGATTTAGCCAATTCTATCTTGGTCAAACAATCCTGCATATAGTTTTCGCCGAAATGCAACTGTCCGGCAGTATAAGCTTCTTCCAGACGCGAAAATGGAAAAGTTTTGCTGACGGCTATCAACGTGACATCATCTATAGAACGACCAGAACGAAGGCATGCTGCAGCTATACGGTTTCGGACATCGGAGAGACGCTGTTGGAAAGTGGATTTATTAGTCATATTATTGTAATAGAAAGCTTATACAATTATTTTATTGAACCACAAATAAACACAAATTTACACAAATTATTTTAGAGCAATTATATGACTCTCTAAAAGCCGGGTCATAACGAGGTGTAAAGGGAGACCAATTACTGTCGTCGGTGACCCCTCAATGGCCTCAACAAAAGCTCCACCAACACCCTGTACGGCATACGAGCCAGATTTATCGAGCGGTTCTCCCTCGGCAACATATGCGGCAATAACGTCGTCGTTAAAAGCGGCGATTTTTACGCGGCTGGAATCATACTGAGTAATTGTTTTTGCTTTCACCTGATGATGCAAAGTAAATGCGGTAAAAACCTGATGCCAGCGCCCGGCAATTCGGCCAAGCATGCGACAGGCATCATCCACATCGTCAGGTTTTCCCAGAATTTCACCATTAATGACAACAATCGTATCGGCGGCAAGAATCCAACTATCGGAATGATCTGCGGCAACAGCTAAGGCTTTCTCCTGAGCCATACGAACAACAAAATCGACCGCCTTCTCATTCGGCAGTTGCACCTCTTCGATGTCGGCACTGGCCAGGGAAAATTCAATTCCCATCTGGGTTAAAAGTTTCCGCCGGCGCGGCGATTGTGAAGCCAAAACCAAGGGGGCGATAGTTTTATACAAGATGATCCTTCCTGACTTTAAAAAACCAAAGTAGAATGCCAGTTATTACGAGACCGATACTAATCCATTGCGAAGTAGAAAATCCGTCAAGAAAACCGCGAGGATCACCACGCCAGAATTCGACAATAAAACGTAAAGTCCCATAAAGGAGAAGATAACCAACAACCAAGGCACCACGCCTGCTAGATCGGCGAGAGATAATCACTAAAACAGAGAAGATGAAGAAATTCGCCAACCCGTGATAGATTTGAGTCGGATGCAGAGCCTGGTGTAAAGGGGCGTGACTTAGGGGATTATTGAAAGTTATTGCTATCCCTAAATCACACGGTTTACCATAACAACAACCAGCAGACAAACAACCCATGCGGCCTACGGCCTGGGCTAACACCAAAGCCGGTGTCCCGACATCAAGAATCTCAAGCATCGGTTTTTGCCAGCGACGTATGCGCCAGATAAAGACCGGTACGGCGAAGAGAAAACCACCGTAAAAAACCAGCCCGCCCTCCCAAAGACGTAATGCAGCTGAAGGATCTTGACGAAAATATGAAAATTGAGGGCAACATAAAAAAACCGCGCCCCAACCAGAGCCGCAACCACTACATAAAAAAAGAGATCATGAAAAATTTCGGGATCGAGGCCACGCCGCTGGCTTTCCTTATGCGTCCAGGTCAGAGCCAGCAAAAAACCCAAGGCAACAAAAAAACCGTACGTATGAAGGGTCAGCGGGCCGAGTTTTAGAAGGATCGGATACATTGAGAATTTACTGTCTCTTAATACTTAAAAGCGCATCAAACAGTAGAAGGGTAACGCCAATGCTGATCGCACAATCAGCAACATTAAAGGCGGGCCAATGATAGCCTTGCCAGTAAAAATCAAGAAAATCGACAACTTTTTGAAAACGCCAGCGGTCAATCATATTACCAAAAGCCCCGCCAACCACCAAAGCCAGACCAAAACGGGCAGCTAACTGCAAACTTTTTTCATAAAAATAGTAAAAGATGACCAATGCAACCGTTATGCCGGAGAGGGAAAGCAGCAGGTATGCCTTTATTGAACTCTCAATCCCGCTGAAAACCCCGAAAGCAACCCCGGAGTTCATGACCAACGTCAACGAAAAGAAGCCATCAATGATCTTCTTGGGATAAACCGGAGAAAGGAGCTGTAATGCCAGCGCCTTAGTCCACAGATCTAAGGCCAGAACAATGGCAACAACAAAAGCTAATAAAAATAATTTATACTTACAAGAATCTCCTCTAAAAAAAGAAAGGCGCTTGTCCTGCAGAGGCGCAGAGGCGCAGAGATTATTCTTCGAGTTGATTGACACAGCGAATTATACCTTTTATAAGAAGTGTTTCATTATTTCTTCAAAACCGCCCGAGCTTTCAAACGTAGAGCCTGGAGACGAATAAAGCCCTCGGCGTCATACTGATCATAGACCATATCTTCTTCAAAAGTTGCCATTTCCGGCTGATAAAGTGAGACCTCCGACTTACGACCAACCACCATGCAATTTCCTTTATAAAGTTTAAGTCTAACCGTACCGCTGACGTTCTCTTGGGTTTTATCAACCAACGCCTGTAGAGCTTCGCGTTCCGGAGCAAACCAAAAACCATTATAGACCATGCGTGCATATTCAGGGATCAAGGAATCACGAAGATGCATTTCATCACGATCCATCGTCAAAGATTCAACCGCACGCCGGGCCGTAAGGAGAATAGTCCCGCCTGGAGTTTCATAAACACCCCGCGATTTCATGCCGACAAACCGATTTTCAACCATATCGACCCGGCCAATACCATTAGCTCCGCCCAGTTCATTAAGACGGGTCAAAAGAGCCGCCGGCCCCAACTTGACACCATCAATGGCAACCGGATCCCCTTTAACAAAATCAATTTCACAATAGGTCGCCTTGTCGGGAGCTTTTTCCGGTGAAACTGAAAGCTGAAACATATCCTCATCAGGCTCATACCAAGGGTCTTCTAAAACCCCACCTTCAAAACTGATATGGAGAAGATTGCGGTCGGAACTATAAGGTTTATCTTTAGAGACCGGAATCTGAATATTATGTTTTTTAGCATAATCGATCAGTTTCTCACGCGAATTCAGCCCCCAATCACTACGCCAGGGGGCAATCACTTTGATCTTGGGCTCGAGGCCATAGAAGGTCAACTCAAAACGAACCTGGTCGTTGCCTTTTCCGGTAGCTCCATGGGCCACGGCATCAGCTCCTTCAAGACGAGCAATCTCAATCTGGCGCTTGGCAATCAGAGGACGAGCGATAGAGGTTCCCAAAAGGTAAACCCCTTCATAGATTGCATTAGCCCTAAACATGGGAAAGACAAAATCACGAACAAACTCTTCACGCAGATCGTCGACATAAATTTTTGAGGCTCCAGTCGCCAGAGCTTTCTCTTTAATCCCGTCAAGCTCCCGCCCCAAACCGACATCGGCGGCAAAGGCGATCACCTCGCAATTATACTCTTCCTTCAACCAAGTCAAAATAACCGACGTATCAAGACCACCCGAATAGGCGAGAACAATTTTTTTGATTTCACTCATGATTTTTCCTCTTTTTTTAACAACATAACCAGCAAAGCTTTCTGCACATGAAGACGATTCTCGGCTTGAGTAAAAATCAGATCCTGATAACGCTCAAAAACCGAAGCTGTAATCTCTTCGCCCCGATGGGCCGGCAGACAATGCAGTACCAGCGGTTTTTGACCTGCGATCTGTAGAAGCTCTTCGTTAATCTGATAGCCAGCAAAAACCCGGCGCCGCTCCACCGCCTCATCTTCCTGGCCCATGCTGGCCCAGACGTCGGTATTTAAAACTGCAGCCCCTTTAGCTGCCTCCAGAGGATCCCGGACAACGGCAACCTGACCACCATTATCCGCTTGCTGGTTAACCCGTTCAAGCAGAGTCGTATCAGGTTCATAACCAGGCGGGCAGGCAATCCTTAGATCAAGACCAAAACGTAGGGCGGCATTAATCCAGGAGTTGGCCATATTATTGCCGTCGCCGATATAGGCTACCTTAAACCCGGATAGATCAGATAGAGCTAATCCGAGACGCTCCTTGATCGTAAAAATATCAGTGAGCACCTGACAAGGATGAAGAAAATCAGTAAGTCCGTTGATAACCGGAACCGTGGCATGACGGGCCAGGGTAACGACCTCGCTATGCTCAAAAGTACGGATCATGATGCCATCAACATAACGGGAAAGAACCCGAGCCGTATCTTCGAGCGGTTCGCCGCGCCCAACCTGAGTATGAGCCGAACTCATAAAAACCGCCTGCCCGCCGAGCTGAAACATTCCGACCTCAAACGAGACCCGGGTTCGGGTTGACGATTTCTTAAAAATCATGGCCAGGCTTTTACCCGCCAGGATTTGAGAAAATTTCTCCGGTGCGGCTTTAAGTTCTGTTGCCAAAGTCAGCAGTGATTCCAATTCATCACGCGACCACTGAGCAAGATCAAGAAAGTCTTTATTCATTTTAGTTATTTGATTTGTTTTTAGTAAGCTCTGAATACTTCGGTTAAAATCCGGAGTAGAGTCTCAATTTCCGCCTCTTCAATAATCAAGGGCGGCGTCAGCCGTAAAGTGTTGTCGCCAGCCGAACCGACCAACAATCGCTGCTCAAGGCAAGCACTGACCACTTCACCAACCGGAATCTTTAAATCGATCCCGACCATGAGGCCAATGCCCCGGATTTCACCAATGATTTCCGGGAATTTTTGCTTGAGCTGCTTTAGTCCCACAAGTAGAAAAGCGCCATTTTTGACACTCTTTTCAACAATTTTCTCATCACGCACGGTTTCAATGGTTGCCAGAGCTGCGGCAGAAGCCAAAGGATTGCCGCCAAAAGTCGAACCATGCGTGCCGGGACCGAAATGGCGCATCACTCGATCGCTTGCCAACATTGCGCCGATGGGAAAACCATTACCGAGAGCCTTGGCGGCGGTCATGATATCGGGAACGATATTGCTATGCTGATGGGCAAAAAAGGCCCCGGTACGACCGATGCCGGTTTGAACTTCATCTAAGATCAGCAAAATGCCCCGCTCATCGCAGAGAGCTCGCAAGCGGGCAAGATAATCAGGTGCCGGCAAAATCACGCCGCCCTCTCCCTGAATCGGTTCTACCAACACCGCACAAGTTTTATCCGTGATTGCTGCGGCCACCGCCTCAACATCATTAAAAGGTACGTAGTCAAAACCGTCGAGCAGAGGCTGATAACCGGTCTGCACCTTTTTCTGACCGGTCGCCGTGATCGTCGCCATGGTGCGGCCATGAAAAGAGCGGTGCATCGTAATAATACGCTTAACGCCGGCGCCAAAAACCTCATGTCCATAACGCCGAGCCAGCTTAATCGCAGCCTCATTGGCCTCGGCTCCGGAGTTACAGAAAAAAACCTTCTCGGCAAAAGTAA
>JAUVDU010000075.1 GCA_030595135.1 Deltaproteobacteria bacterium
CCCTCAGATTTCATTGTAGATGGCGCGTTCACAATTCTGCACGCGGGATTAACTCAGCTGGTAGAGTGTCAGCTTCCCAAGCTGAAAGTCGCGAGTTCGAATCTCGTATCCCGCTCCAGGAAAACAAAAAGGAGACCCAGAAATGGGTCTCCTTTTTTTATTACCCCACCGCCCCCTCTACCCCCACCAGGAAATTCTTGCCTCCCAGCGAAAGCTTATCGGCAACAAAACAGCAGATGGCACACAGGTTGCAAGACCTTCTTACAGAAAAACAAAATCAAACCAAAAACATGAACAACATTCAAACCATAAATATAAATTCGGCCCGCAAACAAATGAATTATTCATTGGATGGAGTGTCAAATCTATGACAATCAACCACCTTTTTGACAACACTAGTGATGTACTGGTCAAAGCTGCACAACTTCGATCGCAAAAGGCCGAAGTCATCGCCGGCAATATTGCCAACCTCGACACCCCCGGCTACCAGGCCAAAAGATTCGAGTTTGCCGAAACCTTGCGCAACGCCTCCACAACCTCAAACAGCACCTTAACCATGGCAACAACAAGCATTAATCATTTGGGCAGATCACGCAGTATAAACTCGATTCAGGGAAGTATTACAGTCAAAGAGAACTCCTTGGGCGGCCTTGATCGCAACTCGGTTAATCTGGATCAGGAGATGGCCGAGCAGGCCATCAATCATGGGGCTTACAACCGAGCCCTGCAGATGCTCAAAAGTAAGATGTCAATCCTTAAAACCGCAATCGTTGAGGGAGGTAAATAAGTATGGGTTTTGACGGTATGGTACAGATCAGCGCAGACGGCATGTCAGCCCAACGCTTCAGACTCAACGTTATTGCCAGTAATCTGGCCAACCAAAACACCACCAGAACCCCGGAAGGCGGGGCCTATCGACGGCGAGATGTCGTTTTTCAGGCAACCCCGCCGCAACCTGCAGAAAAAACTGCGGGCAGCCCGGCCATAAATCCGGGAATGCAAACCATGTCCGTCCAAGTAGTTGAGGTCATCACCGACCCCTCGCCTCTGGTCATGAAGTACCAACCTGGCCATCCCGATGCCAACAGCGATGGCTATGTCGCTTACCCCAACATTAACACGTTTGAAGAGATGGTCAACATGCTTTCAGCGACCCGCAGTTATGAGGCTAATGCGACGATCATGAAAAACTCCAAAGAGATGGCCGACAAAACCATAGACCTGTTGAAATAACTAATCACTATTTTACTATTTAGAGAGCAGAAACATGACTATTACAACTATTTCCACCAATCCATTTGCAGCCCATCTCCATGAGCTCAAGAGAATGTCACAAGAGGCGCAAGCGGCTTCACAACCAACAACCGGAAACCCGACAACAAATTTTGCCGGAACTTTGAACCAAGCCTTGCAACAGGTCAATGACCTCCAGATGCAGGCTGATCAAAAGATCACAGACGTGACCACCGGACAATCCCAAGACACTTTGGGCGCAGTGGTCGCTCTACAGCGAGCCGACCTCTCAATGCAACTCCTGGCCCAGGTTCGCAATAAAGCCCTGAAAGTTTATGAAGAGATCATCAAGATGCCGGTCTAGGAGACTGTCCGAGAATGCCCTTTTTTCCCAGCTCTTCGTTATTTTTTGAAAATAATGCTCGGGATACTAAGTGTATGCCTGTGCTTATTTTCAAAAAATGCCTCGATCTGAGAAAAAATTGCTATTCTCAGACAGCCTCCTATGCAACTATTTGTCACTCTTTTTTAAGGAAAATCTCAAGGAACATCTCATGGAACAACTAAAAGCCTTGCTGGCCTGGTTTAAATCCCGTAGCCTTCAACAGAAAATTGGAGTTCTCGGAGGTGCTGCGGTTCTGGCCATCGGCTTAATCACAGCCGTCACCATTTCGCTCTCAACCGCTTATGCACCGCTCTACTACAATCTCCCTTCAGAAGATGCTGCGGGCGTGGTTGACTATCTGCAACGCAACCGGATTCCCTACCGGCTAGCCGACTCGGGGCAGACCATCAAAGTTGCAAAAGATGATGTTTACGAAATCCGCCTCAAACTTGCCGGCAGCCAAATTATGCGCGGCGGCGTCGGCTTTGAGATCTTCGACAAGACCAATCTCGGGGTTACCGAGTTTGTCCAAAACATCAACTTTCAACGAGCCCTGCAAGGAGAACTCGCCAGAACCATCAACGAAATCAAACAAATAGAATCGGCCAGAGTTCATCTAGTCTTGCCAAAAAAGACCCTTTTCACTGAAGACCAACAAGATGCGACCTGTTCGGTTATCCTGAAATTACATGCCGGAGCCCGCCTGCGGGGCGATCAGGTCGAAGGAATCATGGCTCTGGTGGCCGGCAGTGTTGCCGGACTTGAGCTGGAAAACGTCACTGTTCTTGACACGTTCGGCACGACACTCTCAAAAGATCTGGGTAAACGACCCGGTCAGAGCCAGGTATCGGTCAACGAGATGAATTTCCGAAAACAGTATGAAAACAGCATGGAGGAGCGCCTGCAATCGATGCTGGAGCGAGTAGTCGGGCGCCGCAACGTGGTCGTTCGGGTTTCGGCTGATCTCGATTTCAACAAAGTCGAAAAAACTGAAGAGCTCTTCGACCCCGATCAGGTCGCAATCCGCAGCGAACATAGCCTCAATGAAAAAACCGTCAACCAGGATGCCGCAACCGGAGGCGTCCCCGGAATGAACAGCAATGTGCCCGGTAAAGATGTCAACCAGAGCGCCGGAAGCGGGCGTCGCAACAATGTCGATAAATCTGATGAACTTCGCAACTACGAAATCTCCAAACTCGTCAGCCGCACGGTAATGCCGGTCGGCGCGGTTAGAAAGATCAGTGTTGCAGTCATGGTCGACGGCAGATATGTGAGTGCGGGCGAAGATAAAGAAAAAACCTATAGCCCGCGGAGCGAGACCGAGATCCTGATCTATACCAACATGGTAAAAAAAGCGATCGGCTTTAGCAAAAAGAGGGGTGATCAGGTCGAAGTCGCAACCATTGCCTTTAACAATGAAAGCCTCAATCAAGAGGTCGAAGAGCTCAATAAAGCCAATCGTTACAGCATGATTTTCAGCGGCCTTAAATATCTGGGCATCGCTCTGGCAGCCCTCTTTTTCTTCTTCAAAATCTTCAAACCTGGTTTACGCTTTCTCGCTTCAACTCTTGGAGGAATCAGTTCAACTGGAGCCCCAGACACCGGTACAAGCGAAAAAGGAATCGGCGAAATGGCTGACCAGATTACCGAAAAGGTTGAAATAAAGCGCCAGATAACGGTTATGGATCAAGTTACCAACTTTGCCTCGGAAAGTCCGGAGGAGGTTGCCAAAGTTGTCAAAGTATGGTTAAAGGAACAAACAGCATAAACTCAGGATTTAGAAACTATGGCAAAAGGCAAAGACAGCAATCTCAGCGGCCGGCAGAAAGCCGCTATTCTCCTGCTCGGATTGGGTGAAGATGTAGCCGCCTCCGTCTTGCAGCACTGCAGTGAATTTGAGTTGCAACAATTAAGCCAGGAAATTTCACATTTAGGTGACATCCCTGGCGAAGTAACCGAAAATATCGCCCGCGAGTTCACCGACACCGTCGGCCACAAGGCGATCTTCTCCGGCGGCCGCGACTACCTGCGAAATATCCTGGTCAAAACCATGGGAGAGAACAAGGCGGACAATTTTCTCGACAAGGTTCGGGATTCGTTACGTCATAAACCGTTTGGCAACCTCGCCCACGTCGATGCCAAGGTTATCTCCTCTTTTATCCGCAACGAGCACCCCCAGACCATTGCCCTGATTATGGCCCACCTTGACCCTGAACAGGCTGCCGAAATCATCACCCTGCTGCCGGAGGGTATTCAGGGCGATATCATGTTGCGCATCGCCTCTCTTGAAGCGGTACCTCGGGAGATGATCGATGAGATCGAAACCGTTCTCGACGGTGAATTAAAAACCACCGGGGGCATGGCCAGTGAAGGCCTCGGTGGAATTGAAGCGGTGGCTGAAGTGATCAATAATCTCGATAAAAACTCCGAATCGGCAATCATGGCCGTAGTTGAAGAGAGCGACCCCGATTTAGCTGATGAAATTCGCAAGCTGATGTTTACGTTTGACGACCTGATCAACGTTGATGATCGCGGCATCCAGTCGATCTTGAAAGAGATCAACAACGAAGACCTCCTGCTGGCTTTGAAAACTGCGATTGAAGAAGTCAAAGAGAAGATCTACCGAAACATGTCACAACGGGCAGCCACCATGATCCAGGATGACTTGGAAGCCATGGGCCCGGCCCGCCTTACCGACATCGAGAAAGCCCAACAGAGCATCGTCAAGGTCGCTCGCAAACTTGAAGAAGAGGGTAAAATCATTATCGCTTCCAAAGGCGGCGGAGGTGATGTCGTTGTCTAGAAAGAGCACATTAAACAAAACTGCTTTCCAAACCCTCACCTTCTCGCGGATAGAAATGCCGACGGAACCGGCAAAAAAATCGCAAAAGGTTCAGGACATAAGAGAGTTTCGCCTACCCCGATTGACAAAATCAACCAAGGGAGCAAAAACAAAAAGAAAAATCTCTCCGCAAGAGAGTTTTAAGGCCGTCATTTTCCCACACTCAACAAGCCCAAGTACCGAATCGACTGAAATAACGGGTACACCTCATCCCCTTACGGCTCAAATTCTTGATGAGCACCGCATCCAGGCGGAAAACGAGAAACTCGAACTGCTTATGCATGCCCGAGGCGAAGCAATCGCAATCATCGCTAAAGCTGAAAAGGAAGCCAAAAAAACAAAAAAAGAGATTGCGGAAAAAGCCCGAGAAGAGGGGCTTAAGGCCGCCGAAACTGAAATTAAGGAACATTTATCTCGCTTTGATGAGCTCCTTGACCGACTCGCCTCAACCCAAGAACATTGTCGACAAGAACATGAAAAAGAGATGGTCAAATTAGCTTTAACCTGCGCCCGGCGACTGATCAACCGGGAGATCTCACTTGATGAAAGGGTTATAGACGACTGCGTCCGCGAAGTATTCAATGAAAACAGTGTTCAAGGAAGTATCACCTTGCTTTTAAATAGCGACGATTTAAAGTTAATCAACGAGCAACGCGCCCAACTACTCGTTGATTTCCCGCAGATTCATGACCTTAAAATAGAAGTTGGTGAAGGTATCGAAAGGGGTGGCTGCATCCTCGAATCAAGCATGGGGCGCATCGACGCCAGCCTGCACAGCAAGTTTGAAGAACTCAACCGCCTCTTGGTTAATGGGCAGTAGGCAGTGACCCATAAAAAAATAGTTAACTTTGAATCTCTCGGCTCCCGGGTTGAAAAAGAGAAACTTTTCCGTTATACCGGCCAAGTTACGAGCCTGACCGGCCTGGTCATTGAAGGCGATGGGCCACCGGTCTCGGTCGGCGATCTTTGCCGCATTGAAAACCCGCAGACCAAAACCAGTATCACCTGTGAAACCGTTGGCTTTCGCGAGCAACGTATCCTTTTGATGCCGCTGGGCGAACTCCAGGGCATCGCCCCCGGCAACCGTATTTTTTCACTGCGACAACCAGCAGAGATTCCCGTCGGCGAAGCCCTTCTCGGCCGCGTTCTTGATGGTCTCGGAAATCCCCTTGACAACCTCGGCGAACTTAACTGTCCGGGCCGAATCCCCCTCTATCGAGATCCGATAAATCCTTTTCTACGACGCCGAATTGTCTCCCCGATTGATCTCGGCATTCGCAGCGTCAACGGCCTTCTGACCTGCGGCAAAGGCCAACGCATGGGAATTATGGCCGGTTCCGGTGTCGGCAAAAGTGTACTTTTAGGAATGATGGCCCGCTACACCCGGGCGGACATTAATGTCATCGCCCTGGTCGGTGAACGAGGTCGCGAAGTCCGTGAATTTATCGAACGTGATCTCGGCCCGGAAGGGCTTAAACGCAGCATCGTGGTTGTCGCAACCTCAGACCAACCGCCGCTGGTGCGCCTGCGCGGAGCCTTTCTCGCCACCGCCATTGCCGAATATTTTCGCGATCTTGGCCGTGATGTCCTGCTCATGATGGACTCTCTAACCCGTTTTGCCATGGCCCAACGAGAGATCGGCCTGGCCATCGGCGAGCCGCCGACCAGCAAAGGCTACACCCCTTCAGTCTTTTCCCTGTTGCCGAAACTCTTGGAACGCGCCGGCCGCGACGCCGGCGACGGCTCAATTACCGGTCTTTACACCGTATTAGTTGAGGGAGACGACCTGACCGAACCGATTGCCGACGCCGCCCGCTCCATCCTCGACGGCCACATTGTCCTTTCTCGCCGACTCGCCGACCGCAACATTTTCCCCGCTATTGACCCCTTAAGCAGCAAAAGCCGGGTGATGATTGATGTCGTCCGCCGCGAGCAAATACAAAATGCCGGTGAGCTCCTAAATCTCATGGCCGCCTATCAGGAAGCTGAAGATCTGATCAATATCGGCGCCTATGTTGACGGCAGTAACCCACGCATTGATCGCGCCATCACTCTCCATGAAAAGATCCTCAACTATCTGCGCCAGGAAATTGACCAGCCCGCCACTTTCGCCGACAGTGTCACTCAGCTCGAAAAACTACTCCACCAATAATGGCTAAGTAAAAAGTTCCGATATCCTGCGCTGTTGTGGTTTATCGAAATTTTTACTTAGCCATCCTGTGACTTTTTACGAATGCATCAATGATGGCATCGCAAAATATTTGCCGGGTTCACTCTTTAAGAACATTTCCCTAATGAAAACCGGGAAAAGAAGAAAGCAGATTGACAAAAGTGACACTGATGGACTAAAAGTTCTTAGCGAAGCACTTAAAAGCACCCTCTTTTTTTCAGGACAGTTATCATGGCAGCTGTAAACCCAACACCACCCCAGGGAAACCGTACCCGACTCGGACTGCTACTGGTTGATGAAGGTTTTATTACACCCAACCAGCTCCAAGAAGCACTACGACTGCAACAGGAAAATCCAAAAAAACCGGATGACTACCAACATTTAGGGGAAATCTTGCTCGATAAAAAATATATCGGTGCCGATCAACTCCACTATGTAATAAAAAAACACGGCAAAAAGACCCGTTT
>JAUVDU010000306.1 GCA_030595135.1 Deltaproteobacteria bacterium
GGTGAGTGCTAAAGCCAAAAGAGAACGGTGTCCAAGATGGACACCGTCAAAGTTGCCGATCGCTACCACCGGACTGTGAGATGGAAAGCAATGTTTGCGAAAATCGTTATATATTTGCACGGTTTTTATCGAAACTATTTAAAATATTGCAAAAACTCACCATCCCGATCCATAACCACAGTGGCTCGGGTGCTCAACGATTTGCTATAGGCTTGCAGGGAACGATAAAAAGCATAGAAATCTGCATCTTGACCATAAGCATCAGCCGAAATTTTAATCGCTGTCTGCTCTCCTTCACCACGTAATTTTTCAGACTCTTTGTAGGCTTCAGAGAGGATAATCGTACGCTCCTTGTCGGCCTGGGAGCGAATTTTCATAGCTTTCTCCTCCCCTTCCGAGCGATAACGTTTGGCCTGACGCTGACGTTCAGCCTGCATCCGCGTAAAAACATGTTTTTCATTCTCGCGGGGCAGATCAGCCGCCTTAATCCTGACATCAAGCACCTCAATACCATAGGCTGCCGCCGCTTCGTTACTCTGGACGGTTACAGTATGCATGATCTCTTCACGCACTTTGGAGACAATATCAATCAGAGTCTCCTTACCCAGTTCAACCCGAAGCTGAGAATAGATAATGTCATCCAGTCTTGATTGGGCACCTGCTTCCGTACGCACTGACTGAAAAAATTTCAGCGGATCAACAATCGTCCATTTCGAGTAGTTGTCGATCACCAGGTTTTTCTTATCACTGGTGATAATCTCAGCCGGAGCCGCATCATAGTGAAGCAGCCGGCGGTCGAAATAGGTCACTTGCTGGAGGAAAGGAATCTTGAAAGCCAAACCCGGTTCTTTGACGACTTTAATCGGCTTACCGAGTTGAATGACCAGCGCCTGCTGGGTCTGATCAACAACAAAAAGTCCATTGAAGATGAAAACCGCCACAATTACTAATACAACCAATCCTAATTTGACTATGTTCATTATCTAATCCTCCCGACCTGAGTTTGCGACCCGGTTAGGGCCGACTGATTTGCACTGCTGTTAAAATTTTGCGGACGGGCATCCAACGGCAATAATGGTAGTAATGAACGATTTACTTTAGGATCAATAATGATCTTGTCAATGCCGCTTAAAACCTCTTCCATCATCTCCAGCTGCATCCTTTTACGAGTGATCTGCGGGGCCTGTTTATAGGCCGCAAAGTTGGCCAGAAAACGCTCGGTCTCACCAGTTGCCTGGTTGACCAGCTCGGCTTTGTAAGCTTGGGCCTGGTTGGTCATCTGCGCCGCCTTACCATGAGCCTTGGGCAGAATCTCATTACTGTAACCCTCAGCCTCATTAATCATGCGGATCTTATTCTCTTTGGCGCTGGCGACATCCTGAAACGATTGAATTACCTGTTTGGGTGGGTGCACATCCTGAAGCTGAACCGCGACAACCTTGATACCGGCTTTATAGCTGTCGAGAATCTCTTGCAGGCGGCGCTGACAATCTTCTTGAATCTTGTTTTTACCGGTGGTCAGAACAATGTCGATATCATTTTTCCCGATCACCTCACGCATCGCCGCTTCGGTTGCCACCCGCACGGTTTCGGTCTGGTTATTGATGTTAAAGAGGTAAGCAATCGGATCACTGATACGGTACTGGACGATAAACTGAGCATTGACGATATTTTCATCGCCGGTCAGCATCATCGACTCACGCGGTACCATCTGATAACGAGCCGGTGAACCGGAAGAGATTGTCCGAAAGCCAATCTCTAAACGCTTTACCTGGGTAACCTTAGGCTTCATAACCGTCTCTATCGGTTTCGGCAGGTGCCAGTGCGGCCCCGATGTCGTCGTATAGACGGCTTCACCAAAACGTTTGACAACGCCAAGTTCGTCCGGTGCAACGATGTAAAAACCAGTCGCCAGCCAACCTACCAGAAGAATCACGATCAGTAACAACGGGCCGCCCGGCAATCCGCCGGAGAGCCCTTTTTCAGCCCGATTAAAGACCTTTTTGATAATATCCTCAATGTCGGCCGGTTGCTTATTGCCGCCATTTTTGTTTTCGTCACCATTATATTCCCAGGGCATCTCTTCTCCTTGTCTCTAGGTTGTAATGTAAAAAAGATTATTGTACTTGTAAAGAATCAATTAAGCAATTAATCAAACAAAAGTCAACCTGTGATTACCAGCTATTGTCCTAACGGCATAATATCACAGCCGGCGGGCAAAACAAAAGTAAAATGAGAAAGTGGTAAAGCCGGATCGGGGCCGCTCTTCCATTTGTACGTAATAACAATTTTATTAGCAAAAAGATCAACCATCCGGGTCTCAACAAGGGCCAGAGACGACTCTGAAAAAATCATTTCGAGACTTTGAAACGGGGGGGTCTGGTCGCCTGCCAACGGCGAGAGCGCGACCGCAATCTGCTGATTCTCCTTGGTAACAACCAGATTAAAACCCTGGAGTTGCTCTTTAAGCTCGGAAAGCAGATTAATTATAATTCGGGCTTCCTTGATATCTTTAACCGATCCGGTCATAACCTGGTTTAAATCGGGGGTATGGTACCAGAGAGTCCGACCGTCCGAGACTAAAAGCTGCTTTTCCGGCAGCTGATACTCCCAGCGCATCTTGTCCGGCCCTTGAATCCAGATCAGCCCCAAACTTAAAGTGGTTTCATTAGTGTCCGTATAGGTCGTCTGCTGAGTAAAACGCCCAGTGAAGGCTTGCTCTTTACGATATTGTTCGCGAATCCGGGCCAAAATCTTTTTCGTGTCGATTTTTTCCATCGCCTTGACCGCCTTGACCGCTTCGACCTTTGCTGGCAGCGTTGTTTTTGTGACGGGCAAACTATTTTTCGCCACAGGCTCTGCCATAACACTTGAAACCAACAACAAAGAACCCAACCCGATCATAAAAAAAGAGGGCCTCAAAATTGATCTGCGAAAATTTTTAATAAATTTATTTTTGGTTATCATCTTAGTAAATTACTCCTGAAAGTTTGTAAATATTTGGCTTGCTTACAAATTAAATACTCTTCTACTGTTAGCGCTGGTCGCCGCAGCAACTTCTTCAGGATCAAGTTTGCGCACCTTGGCAATCGCCTCAGCAACATATCCGACATAGGCCGGTTCATTACGTTTTCCGCGATAAGGAACCGGGGTCAGAAATGGCGCATCGGTCTCAATCAATAAATCATCAAGACTCAACTTCTCGGCCACCTCCCTCTGAACATAACTTTTCAGAAAAGTGATAGTTCCCGGCAGAGAGATGACAAATCCTAAATCAACAAAACGCCTGGCCCATTCATAGTCAGCTGAAAAACAGTGAATAACGCCGCCATTCCGATA
>JAUVDU010000111.1 GCA_030595135.1 Deltaproteobacteria bacterium
TTCATAATTGATAATTAAACATAAAATTGATCTGAGCGCAAGTTATTAATTTGAGAAAATAATTTTGTCAACTTGTTTTTCGCATTTTCCGCTCCATACAGGTCTCTTCCTACCTACCCCTTAAGGGGGGGGTCGGGTGACTTTCAGCGTCCGGGGCTGACACTCGGACGTTGACACCTTCGTTGACACCTTAGCCTTAAAAAAGGTGTCAAAATCGCCTAAAAACAGAAAAAGCGGTGGGAATTAACCGCCGCTTTAAATGCTGTAACTATTTGATTTTACTGTCTAAAACTGGAGCGGGATACGAGATTCGAACTCGCGACTTTCAGCTTGGGAAGCTGACACTCTACCAGCTGAGTTAATCCCGCGTGCAGAATTGTGAACGCGCCATCTACAATGAAATCTGAGGGTTGTCAATCAGTTTTTATCAAACCAACAGTTTTTTGCTTCACAAAATCGGCATATTAGTATATATTATAGCGTTAGTGCGCATTTTGCATGTTACCAATTTTAGTAACTATTCAGCTAACCCGTAAATTCAGGGTACACAATCCCGATTTCCTTCGGAGAATCGGGTTATGTCCCCAGAATTTGCTGAAATGCATCAATTTATGGTGCTTCATTACTTACGCTGAATAGTTACCAAATTTATCTATTGCTGATTGATGGAGGAATATTGCAGGAATCTTTTTCTATTGCCGGATTACAGGATGTGATTCCGGGTCTGTTCGTCTTGTGTGATAAAAGCTCTGACAGTCTGGAAAAATGGCGTCGTGATCTTTTTGCACTGCTTGATGATCTTGAAGGGGAGGTTTTGGATCGGCTCTCTTTGAGTGACTCCGGTGCGTTGCGACGGGTCGGCTTGAGTGCTTCCATCTTGCGCACGGTTTTTTCTTTAAGTTCTGAGAAAAAGGCTGGTTTCAGTGTGGTGCAGGCGCTTTTCGATGTGGTTCGCGAGGTTGAGCGCAAAGATCTACAGCCGGCGTTTTATGCCGAGCTTATCTCGTTGTTTAAAGGGGTGTGCGGGGGAGACGCAGGTTCTGCTGCTATTGTTAATGACGATCATGGTGAAAACGATTTGAGTGGACGTGAAGCAGCACTTTTGCGCTCATCTCAACTTGATGTTATGGTTCGTCGAGTCGAGAGCTTTATGTCACGTTACAGTGATGGTTTGAAACCGGAAACCGTACTCCGTCGCCGGCAACACCAGAAGCATATTGAAAAGTATTTCGGGGCCAACGATGCCCAATGGAATGACTGGCGTTGGCAGCTTCAGCATATTGTTCAGGATGCTGATACCTTGCTCAAACTGGTGGGTCTTAAGCCGGATGAGGCCGAGGCTGTAGCCCGGGCTCGGCGCCACCATCTCCCTTTCGGGGTGACGCCTCACTATCTTTCCTTGATGGATGATGGTCTTTTGGCTGATGCAACAATTGATGATCGTCGGGATGCAGCGATCAGGGCGCAAGTGCTGCCTCCGCCGGAATATGTCGAACAGGTAGTTGGGTCGCGGATTAAAAGCGGAGATTTTTCCGGCCTCGATTTTATGTTGGAAGAGGACACCTCTCCGATCGACCTGATTACCCGGCGTTACCCTGCAATCTGTATTTTCAAGCCTTTTAATACCTGTCCCCAGATATGTGTCTATTGTCAGCGGAATTGGGAAATAGAAGATGCTATGGCGGCCGATGCCTTAGCTTCACCGGATAAGATCGCAGCGGCAGTGCAGTGGATTGCCGAACACCCTGCCATTCGCGAAGTCTTGATAACCGGTGGTGATCCACTGGCTATGGATGATGACTCTTTTGAGCAAATTGTGGGTCTGGTTGCCGCCATCCCCACAGTTGAGCGCATTCGTATCGGAACCCGAACCCTGGTGACCATGCCGATGCGGATTACGGAGCGGCTGGCTAACTTTTTGGGCTCCCTGCGTCGGCCGGGGCAGCGGGAAGTTGTGGTTGTAACTCATATTGAACATCCCTATGAGTTGACACCCGAGGTCGTGGCGGCAGTTGATCGGCTCCGGCGTCAGGGTATCGGAGTCTATAATCAGCTGGTTTACACCTTTTTTGTTTCCCGTCGTTTCGAGTCCGCTTTTTTACGTCGCCGCCTGCGCCAAATCGGGATTGACTCTTATTATACTTTTAATACCAAAGGTAAAGAGGAGACGGCCGGTTACCGGGTGCCGATTGCTCGTCTTCTCCAAGAGCAGACTGAAGAGGCCCGGCTCTCTCCCGGTATTGAGCGAACCGACGAAGCCGTGTTCAATGTTCCAGGTCAGGGTAAAAGTTATATTCGTTCAACCCGTCAGCGCCATCTGATCGGTCTGGCTGCCGATGGCTCACGAATTTACGAATTCTTTCCTTGGGAGGATGGTATTGTCAGAGTTGCTCCAGCGTCCTATGTAGCACAGGATGTGCCAATTCTTGGCTACTTGGAAAGGCTTAAAGCCATTGGTGAGAAGATCTCAGATTACCAGTCGATCTGGTACTATTATTGAGTGAACTCTTTTTGTTATTTCGTCCCGGATCGGAGTTCTGGATTATGATCAAGTCGGAATCCATTGAGGAAATAGTATGATGAGAGAAATTTGCCTGTGTGAGTTCTATTTTGAGCGTGATATGTGATTTAAAAATACTGATAAGAGATAGCTTGATATGTCGATAGATACTGACAAGTGGTTGATCTACATTTTGGGCCCGCAAAAAATGCAGAATGAGCTGTTGGCGGCTTTTTTGTATAAGGAGACCGGAATTGTATGTCAGATTGAGAATCGTGATATGTTTTTTTGTCCGACCGTTGATTGGCCGGGTAAAATCATGCTCTTTTGTGATTGTCAGATGAAGCAATATCCTGATCTGCTGGCCTTGGTAGTTGCTGCAAATTTATCTAAACGCCCGAATTTTTACCCACTACTTTTTAATGTGATGGAGAAGATCAACGTCGGTGATGAGTTGGTGCGTTTAGGGGTTCGGGGACTTTTTTATGATGATGAGCCGCTCGAAAATCTGGTGCGCGGGATTGCGGCTGTCCGCCAGGGCGAGATCTGGCTGCCGCGCCAGCTTTTAAGTTCCTGTCTGGCCTCTCTACGTCGTCGTGAAAAGCCTGAAAGGTCAAAAGAACTTAAGTCGACGTTACTGAGTTTCCGGGAATGTGAAGTTTTACAGTTGGTTATGGCCGGTTACGCCAATGACGATATAGCCCATAAACTTAGCCTCAGTCCGCACACGGTTCGCAGCCACCTCTACCGGATCTTTCGCAAAATCAAAGTCTCCAGCCGCCAACAGGCTGCCGCCTGGGCGGTCAAAAATATCTAGGACAACCTCTTTCATTTTCCCCACATTTGTGTTTAGTTCGATTACCCCCTTTCTTTTTTTCTGTGAAGATTAATATTTTTTGAATACTTTTTCGGCCTTGATTAGATAATCCTTCATCCTTCACCCTTCATCCTTTTATCTCACCCCTCTTTAATCAATTGCAAAAGTTCTGCAGTTGAAAAACGGGCGCTCTGGTCGCTGGCGGAGAGGATTTGGTCGGCTAGGTTCCGTTTTTCTTGGTGCAGGCGGACAATTTTTTCTTCGATCGTATGTTGGCTGATGAGACGATAGACGGTGACCGGGCGGGTCTGGCCGATGCGGTGGGCGCGATCCGAGGCCTGGTCTTCAATTGCCGGATTCCACCAGGGGTCTAAATGGAGGACATAGTCGGCCGCAGTCAGGTTGAGGCCGAGGCCGCCGGCCTTCAGACTGATCAGAAAGAGGTTGGCCTGACCCTCTTGAAAAGCGGAGATTTCGGTTTGGCGTTTGGCCTTCGGGGTCGAACCATCAAGATAGCGGTAGACGATCTTTTTTTCATCGAGATATCTACGGATCAGATTGAGATGTTTGACAAATTGGCTGAAAACCAGGGCCTGATGACCTCCGGCCAGAAGGTCGTCAATAACCCGGCCGAAAAGCTCGAGTTTGGCGCTCTCGATATTACTCTCCGGGACTACCAGGCGCGGGTTGCAGGCGGCTAGGCGGAGCCTGGTCAATTCAGCCAAGACCTGAATTGATGAATGTTTACCACTCTCTTTTTGTTCGGTGACCTCTTCTAAACGGGCGATGGCCTGGCGGCGGACGGCTTCGTAAAAATTGCGTTCTTGTGGACTCATTTCAACTTGGAGAAGCACCTCGGTACGTGGTGGCAACTCTTTTAAGACCTCACTCTTTTTGCGCCGCAGGAGGTAAGGCTTAAGGATTTTCCGTAAATGGCGGCGGGCATCAGCGTCGTTTTCCTGCTCAATCGGCAGGGCGAAACGCTGGTTGAACAGTTCGAGCGTGCCCAGCAGTCCGGGATTAATGAAATTAAAGAGGTTCCAGAGCTCACCCAAGTGATTTTCCATCGGTGTGCCGGTCGTGATCAGGCGGAATTTGCCTTTTAAACTCATGGCCGCTCGTGAACGCTTGGTGTTCATGTTTTTAATCGCCTGGGCCTCATCGAGAACAATGATTTCCCACTCTTTGTCGGCCAAAAGCTCTTGTTCTTGTTGCAGCATAGTGTAACTGCAGATCAAAAGATCGTAGGGTTTGAGTTGATCGACAAGTTGGCGGCGATCAGAGCCGCCAAAGAAGATCGGGTTAAGCACGGGGGCGAAACGGCCGCACTCTTCGAGCCAGTTGGCACAGACTGAAGTTGGGGCCACCACCAGAACCGGCCCCGCCGCGGCCCGGGAGAGGATCAGGGCCAGGGTCTGGACGGTTTTACCTAATCCCATATCATCGGCCAGGCAAGCTCCAAAACCTAAATGGGCAAGTCGAGTGAGCCAGAAAAAACCTTCAATCTGATAACTTCTAAGTTCGGTTTTCAAAGTTTCCGGAATCTTCGGGACGAAGTTATCCGCCTCTTTAAAACGGGTTAACTGCTCGTTCCATCTGTTGCTGCAGTCAACCTCAAGTCCCTCTATAAGTTCAGCTACACTGGTAATAGCGGCCTTATGGATGGTTAATTCGTCTTTCTCATCGCTGAGATAAAAACTCAAATCATGCAGGCGTCGGCGCAGATCTTCGGTCAGGGTGATAAACTGATTGTCAGCCAAAGGTAAAAAGCGGCCGGGCCCATCTTTGACGGTTTTTAAGAGATCGTTGAGCCCGATGATCTCATTTTCATCAAGTTTAAGCTCACCCTCAATCTTGAACCACTCGCGGTGGGGGAGAATATTGAACTTAAAAGCTGAGGCTTGGGTTCGATTTTTCAAGCTGATTTTTTTTCCCGCCGGCCATTCGCAGATGAGCCACTCCTCGGACGTTGTTTCTGATGATTGATCTTCCCCGTCAAGTTGTTGAAGTTCCTGAATTTCGGCCAGGATTTGCAGGCATGTTTCAAGTTCATTGATCTGCCAGCTGGCCTGATGGTTGATTTTCGTTAGACTGGGGCAGGCCTGTAAAAAATTCTCACGGTGTGTAACTTCGAGGTCAAGATTGCGGTTTGCTGAACAGGGTTGCTGCTCAATCGTGGCAAAAATATGTTTTTGTCCTGTTCCCGGGATTAAATGGGGCCCCAGAGGTCCCAGAGGTTTGACCCGAAGGTCAAAACGCAGGCCATTGCCGGAGGGGAATATTTGTAAAAAAAGAGGCGCGTTATCGGTCTTAGTCTCGGCTCCGGCCGATCCGGGGGCAAGGTTGCTTAAGATCGGTAAAATGGTGGCCAGCGGTCGCAGGGTTTCAATGATCTCGTTTTCGGCCTCTTGGGGTAAGGTTAGACCTTTTCCGAGAAGCTTGGCTACCTCTTGATATTCGTCACTGTTGCGGTAGAAAGTGAAGCGGGTTGAGGATTCGGCGATCACCATGATATCCCGATTTTCAAGATCAGGCCGGAGCGAAATTGAAAACGTGTTGTTGTCGGAATCGCTCTCGATGACGATTGCGACCTGTCCCGGGCAGACGGCGACGGGAATTTCAGGATGGCCATTGAGGAATAGATACGGATGTCCGGCCAGGGCGGGCAGGGCTTTAAGCTGGTCAAAGCTAAAGCTCTCACCTTTCTCATCGGGTTGGCGGAGCAGGGCTTTGCAGATGCGATGATCCTGGGTTGTGAAAAAAGGAAAAT
>JAUVDU010000382.1 GCA_030595135.1 Deltaproteobacteria bacterium
TCGTTGCTGACCACCAGAGAACGACCGGCTCCTAGCTCCTCCTTGATGCGACTGACCCAATCATCACCACTACCGCCATAAAGAAGATCACTCCGGACAATGAGATAGTTATCAAGCTGATCATTGACCATCTCTTCGCCACCATGCTTGGAATTGCCATACTGATTAAGCGGCCATTTATCATCGTCCTCATCGTAAGGTTCACTGTTCTTACCGTTAAAAACATACTTACTGCTGAAAGAACAGAGATAGACCCGAAACTTTGCCGCCGTCCGAGCCAGGTTGCAAAGCCCCCGGGTATTAACTGGAAGTTTGGTCGCGAGCCGGTGTTCAGCCGCTTCAACGTCATTAAAACCGGCACAGTTAATAATTGTAGCGGGTTGCAAACGCTCAACGGTTGAGTCCACCAAAACTTCATCCAAAATATCAAGTTCATCCTGACCCAAAGCCACAACCTCGGTATCGGCCTGCATCTCAAGCAGTTGGACGACGGCCCGACCAAGTTTGCTGCAAGCGCCGGTCACCATTACTTTTCTTGCCATACTTTTTCTCCTAAAATCAAATTCAATTAAACAATTAAGTTACAGAGGATAACGGCGAACATCGCTTCGCCCACTTCGAGGGGGACACAGCTCAACCCGTCACGGGCTAAAGCCCGGCCTGGAGGTATGTCCCCACATCGAGACAATTTGAAGATAAAACCCAAAATAGTTACCATCATTCAACCGTGATACCGTAAAAAGTCACATACCTTGCGGGCCAAAGGAAACGGCAGACCCGCCTTTTCAACCAACTCTTCAGGAGTGGCCGAAATAATCTTTTCCACGCTGCCAAATACCTGCAATAGCCGGAGCGCCCGTTTTTTGCCGATCCCTTCAATTTCAACCAACACCGTATCGCGCTCCCGTTTGCGTACCAGACGATGGTAATTAATCGCAAAACGGTGAGCTTCGTCACGCACCTGCTGCAAAAGTCGGGCACCGGGAGAGCGCACCGATAAAACCAGGGCATCCTTGCGGCCGGGTTGGTAGAAACGATCCGGCACCTGACGATCTTTACGACCATCTTCAGCTCGACCTTTAGCAACAGCCACCAGCGGCACTTCGATATCGAGCTCGCGCAAAACCCGGGTCACCGCCTCAAGCTGGGGCCGACCACCATCAAGAAGCAGGAGGTCGGGCTGCGGCCGACAATTTTCACCACTAAAACGACGCCGTATGACCTCGGCCATACGGGCAAAATCGTCGAGGGCAACATCATCGAGACGATAATGGCGATAGTCACTTTTACTCGCCTGACCGGCCCGAAAACAGACCAGAGAAGCGACCACACAATCTTCCTGCAGATTGGAAATATCAACCCCTTCAATAACTTTCGGCAAAGCCTTCAAATTACAGACTTTAGCCAGCTCGCGCAAAGCCTGACCGGGAAAATCCTCGGCCGCAGCCTGTCGCACAAGATAATCTTTAGCGTTTTTTTGGGCCAAGTGCAAGAGTTGCAAGCGGCGGCCCCGACTCGGAACCAAAAGCTGCACCCGCCCGCCTCGAATCCGGCCAAGCCAGGATTCGAGCGCATCCGTCGCCTCGTCCAATTCTGAAACGATGATCACCGGCGGCGGTTTCCCCTCTTCGCTATCGCCATAATGACGTTGCAAAAAAGCTCCCGACAACTCTTCCCGGCGGCCGCCATATTCGAAAAACGAGAACGGCCGACCGCCGACCACATTCCCTCGCCGAACCGTTAAAAGGTAGAGCGCACTGGCCCCATCGGTTCGGGAGGCAACTCCCAGAACATCAAGATCTTCGTCCCGTCCAGCATCAATAGCTTGAGTTTTCAGAACCTGACGCAAATCTGCTAAAGCGTCCCGCAAGCCAGCCGCGGCCTCAAAATCAAGTTCCTCGGCCGCCTTGTGCATACGCCGCTCAAGACTTTTCAATACCGGTCGGCCACGGCCGCCAAGAATCAGGGCCGCCGAGCTGATTAAACGCCGATATTCGACCGGCGTTACCTTTTGACAACAAGGAGCGGCGCAGAGATTCATTTGATGGTTGAGGCAGGGACGCACCCGATTAGCAAAACGCGCCCCCCGACAACGCCTCAGTCGAAAATGTTTATTGAGCAGCCCTAAAGTCGTCCGCAGAGCCCCGGCAGCCGGAAAAGGACCAAAATAGCGAGCCCCATCAGCCCGCCGCCGCCTGACAACCTCAAAACGAGGAAAAGTCTGACTCCGGTCGAGACGCACGTAAGGATAGTTCTTATCATCTTTTAGTTCAACATTAAAGGGCGGTCGATGCTTTTTGATAAGATTATTTTCCAGGAGCAGGGCTTCAACCTCGCTACCGGCAAGAATCACCTCAACATCACGCACCCGGGTCAGTAACAATGCGGTTTTAGCCCGATCCGGCCGGCCGCTGAAATAGGAGCGCACTCTTTTACGCAACGAAATCGCCTTACCGACATAGAGGATTTTTCCATCACCCGCCAACATCAAATAGACTCCGGGATGGTCGGGCAAGGCTTTCAGCTTCATTTCAAGAGCATTCATTACTAGTGTCATGTCATGCTTGAAAAGACGTATTAAATGTGATATACTTCTCCATAATCACACATGGAGGACTGGTAATGAAAAAGTATATCATCACCTTAAGCAAAGAGGAAAGAGAATACTTAAACAAAATCGCGTCTAAG
>JAUVDU010000315.1 GCA_030595135.1 Deltaproteobacteria bacterium
GTCAGGAAATTCATCAAGTTTTACGCGCAGGCTGTGATAA
The DNA here is from genome assembly GCA_030595135.1 of Deltaproteobacteria bacterium. Taxonomy (GTDB): domain Bacteria; phylum Desulfobacterota; class Anaeroferrophillalia; order Anaeroferrophillales; family Tharpellaceae; genus Tharpella. The sequence continues at coordinate 41 of JAUVDU010000315.1, forward strand.
GCGTTTCTGATTTGTTCTTCTATAAGTTCACCGCCGGCCAGGTCGGGACGACCGATGCTGCCGACAAAGAGCAGGTCACCGGTTAACAGCATTTCGACAAGGTCGCCGCGAACCAAGTCGGTGAGTGCTAAAGAGATTGAGTTGGGGGTATGACCCGGAGTTGCAATTACCCTGATTTTAGCATTACCGATGACAATTTCATCACCGTCATGTAAAGGCAGGTGATCATAATCAACCGGTGAACCGGCTCCGATATGGATCGGAGCTCCGGTTTGGTGCTTGAGTTCGGCGGCTCCCGAAATATGGTCGGCATGGACATGGGTTTCAATAATCCCGGTGATTTTCAACTTGTTGATCTGGGCTGCTCTCAGGTAGTCGTCAATATCTCGTTTGGGATCGACGACAATGGCGCGACCATCTTGCGGACAGCCGATCATGTAGGATAAGCAGCCGAGACCTTCGACTTTAAATTGCTGAAAAAACATATCTGCCTCCATGCAGTTTTTATGTACTAAAACTATCGAGTTTAGGTTATTTATATTTGTATGTTAAAAAAGATGGGCTGTCAAGAGTTTCTTTAGCTTGCGCTAATGATAGCTTGATAAAATAGGAGATAGTTATGCTCGTTGCTGGACATGAGGAATGTTTCGTTTGTCATAACAATTTTTGTTTTTCTTCAATTAATAGTTGCGATCTAGGGGTTGAGACGAAAATGGTTTTCAGCCTGGATCATGAAGGGTGGATGGGCATTCCGCATGGCGGCGTGGCCATGACTGCCCTGCTTGATCTGGCAGATCATTGTTGGCTGCAAAACAAGGGGGAGAACCTGGTTTATCCTCTGGAGATTGACTGGCGTTTTGCCGATGCCGTTCATATCGGTGATGAGACCTCTTTAAAGGCGGTTGTCAATGAGGATGATGAAAATAGTCTGCTTTTGTCGATGCAGCGGCAGGGTAGTGAAAAAATCTATCTTAAGGGTGAGGTTCAGGTAGCCGCAAAAGTTGCCGAGGTGGATTTTCCCCTGTTAGAGCCGGAGCTGCTCCAAAAAATGAATGCGCAGCACCAACCTCTGGCAATTTACGATAACTGTTTTGTTTGCGGTCGAAAACGGCAAAAACCTGGTTTGCAGCGGCGTTTCTTTAAATTTGGGGGCGCCGGGAATGAATCGCCTGCAATTGATGAAGCTGCAATTATTGTTCGTTTTGGTGGCGGGCTTCTTGAAGATTTGCAGTTGGCATCATCATTTCAGCAGGCTCCCGGCACGCTCCATCCGGGAGTACTGGCGGCCCTTCTCGATGAAGTTTGTGGTTGGAGCGGGGTATTGGCTGATGATCTGTATGGTTATACGGTGCGTTTCAAACTTCATATTAACCGTCTGCCGGCTATCGGTGAGGAGCTCTTCGGGATTGCGCCGACTCCTTTGGTGCGAGGGCGTGGGAGCCGGAAGTTTTACCATCCTAAAGGCGCTCTCTATCAAAAAAAAGCAGATGGCTCGCTAGAAATAATTGCCGTCGCATCCGGTCAATGGCTGGCTCGGGATGAGTTGCGTCAGCAGTTTGATGATACCCAGATTGTGGAGGATATGTCGGGGATTGTTTTCTGATAGTGCTGCTTTAGCGCTACGGATAAAAAAGGGTGACGGAGTCGGATTCCGCCACCCTTTTTTTATTGTGTAAATTTGATGCACTCAGAAAAAGTTTGTAATCTTCTTGAATTGTCATTCCGGCGAAAGCCGGAATCTAGTAAGTTCAACAAGTTCTGGATATCGGATCAAGCTCGATATGACAGTTTTGAGTGCTTTTTACGACGCCATCACGATTTCTTCTGAAAAATTTTGGCTGCAAGATCAATATCTTCGGGACAGAAGATAAAGAGAGTTTTGCTGTCGGTCGGCGAAACTGAGCCATAGACGTAACTGATGTTGATGCCGGCGTCACCGATTTTTTTGGCGGTTGCAGCTAAGGTGCCGGGCTGATTATCAAGCTCAATCGCCATGACCGGTGTGATTTCGTAGAGGTAGTCGGCCTGAGAGAGTAAATCTATAGTTTTGTCAGTATCACTTGTCAAAAGACGAATCAGAGCGAACTGTTTAGAATCTTCCTGGATCATGCTGTAACTGGCAGCCGTGGCGTGGCGTTTTAAAGCTTTGCCCCGGGCTTTGAAAAGCTCTTCGACATAGCTGGTTGCATCCTGGATAGTGATGGCATCGACATTGATTTTGTTTTCAGATAACAGCAACGTGAGTTTAGCCAACTCACCGGGAATATTTTTCAGAAAAAGGGTGATTTCAGTACGAACCATAGTTTTCTCCTTGACGAAATTTATAAGAGTAAATTAGACTTCAAAAGTTAATCTCAGACTATTATGATTGCCTATCGCTTGTCAAGAACTTAGTCGTTTTATTACATCAATGGTGACTATTCAGATCCCGTCATCAACCTGCCGGGATTGGGGTCATTGCTGGTACAAGGTGCGTCAGCACCCCAGGCTTCGCTGTGAGCGTAGCGAGGAAGCACTCTTGGGGGTGTGACCCCGTTCATGGGAGCGAAGCAAAGTTCGCTGCTAGATAATGTAGATTTGTGATGGACAGCTGAATAGTTGCCATCAAGGTTTGATTTCTAAGGCTAAAAGGGAGACGTCATCGCCACATCCTTGTCCCACAGTCCATTGATCAAGCTCATCTGTAAGTTGATCAAGGCTGTCACTCAGTGATAAAGTTCTTGATTTGTTGAAACTTTCGAGAAGACGCTCGACTCCGAATTGCTCTTTTTCCGGGTTCATGGCTTCAATGATGCCGTCCGAGTAGAAGTAGAGGCGGTCACCATCTTGCAAATCCAGTTTTTGCTCTTTATAAACTTTGCCGACACCAACCATAAAACCGATCGGCATACTGCGAACCTGAATGGCCTGACTGCTCCCGTCGGCCTTAAGGTGAATCATCGGCGGATGACCGGCTGAGATGAAAGTCAGGGATCCCGATTTGATGTTTAACTGGCCATACTGGATGGTGAAATACTGTTCCGTCGTGCTGTCAAGCGGGAAGCGTTGATTGAGGCGGTCGGCAACCTCTTCGGGCGCTACCAGATGGTAGCCGTGGGAACCCGGGATCTGCTCTTTAAGAAGGTCGGATTGTCCCGGATTCGGATTAAGAATACGGGAAAGATTGACTGAGAGCAGGGCCGCAGGTACGCCATGACCGCTGACATCAAGCAGGTAGAGGCCGATATGATCCTCATCCAGGT
>JAUVDU010000005.1 GCA_030595135.1 Deltaproteobacteria bacterium
TGAAAATAAGAGGATTCTCCGATATTGTTTGAGAGTACACAAAAAAAGTGCCCCCTCGTACTTTTTTGTTTGGCGGATTGAATTTGAGGTTAACCTGCAAAATAGGGGTTGTATCTGATCGTGATTTGTGATTAAGAAATGGTTACGATATCTTTTTATTTGAGATATGGATGGAAGGTTGAGGTTGCCGGTGGTAAGGGGGCGCGGGGTTTATAGGTCATTTTTTCAAACATGCTGGCATTCAAAAGCACTAACCGTTATTTGACAATTCAAGATCTTCTGGTTATATTTATAATCAGAGTTGGTAAGCGCATGAGCGGGGTGCGCTCGAAGGCTATGATCCGTGAGATGACTCGCCACGGGGATGCCACCTTTTCTGGTACTGTCGACCAGGCCCAACTCAAACCTCATCGTTACTGACTCCACTGGGACTCGTAAACCACGTGGCAGCATCCTGAGTGTCAGGTTTCCCGACCGGGCTCAGGGATTCAGTTCGGTGAGCAAGACTTCTTTGGCCGGTAGCGTTAAAGGTGCTCTGATCGGGGGGATATCTCAGGGCTATCTATAGAATCGGGAGTGCGCCCCTCGGCAGCACTTGGAAGGTTGCTCGTGGCCTTCTCTCAAAGAAGAAAAGCCGTTAGTGATCTCCTTCAGGGTAATTAGTTGGAACCCGGCGATCGAGACCACTAGCGGCTTTGTTATTGTTGATGTGTAGTAAGTGACCTTCCTTAATTTTATCATCAAATCACCCCATCCTTACCTTGGTTTTGCTGTAACCTTCGATATCGGCCTTGGCCTGATGTACCACCACTGACAGAACAGTTACACCAGAAGTGAATTGCTGAGAATCCCGGCCTGTGTGACTTGGGCTTTCTTAATTGCCAAAAGATCAAAATGGGCATTTACTTTTGAAATGCGGTGTGTTTTAATGGGGTTGGCTTGTTTGAGGGCATGGAAAAAGTTGCCGGAACTAAATGGAGTCCCAAAATGGAAAACGAACAATCTGCTGTTGCAAAGAAACAAAAATCGTTTAGTTGGTTTAAACTTTTTTTCGTAGTTTGCGGGGCAGTTATCGTTGGCGGAACTGTTCTGTTGGGAATTGCACTCTTTTTTCTCTTTCCCCGGGAGTTTAAGCCGGTTCATCTCAGCACCGGAGAAGAAAAGATTTTACAGCGCAAACTGAACAACTTTGAGAGCGGATACAGGAAACAAGACTCGCCAAAAAGGGGAGCATCGAATTTGGTCACTACGGGCGACCTAAAGCCGGAACCCTACAATGAGGTCGGAGCCCGGCGCAAAATTGTGTTTAGTGAGCGCGAGGTGAACTCCCTGTTGGCCAAGAATACAGAACTGGCGAAAAAGTTGGCCATCGATTTTTCCGAAGATCTTGCCAGTGCCCGATTGATCCTTCCAGTTGATCCCGATTTCCCGGTTTTAGGAGGTAAAACCATCAAGGCCAGCGCCGGAGTTGAATTAAGTTTTCGTTCCGGTCGACCACTGGTCATCTTGCGCGGGATAAGTGTCTGGGGAGTACCGATACCAAATGCCTGGTTAGGCAGCCTTAAAAATGTTGATCTGATTGAAAAATTCGGTCACAAACCGGGCTTCTGGAAAGGCTTTGCCGCCGGAGTAAAGAAGATCAAGGTAACGGATGGACGTCTCTTGATCATCCTGAAAGAGTAGGGTTTCAGTTCAACCTTCTGAAACACCTTACATCCGATCTTCAAAGATGAACCTGGGAAGATGAAATTGGTGACAGCCACTAATTAAATTAAAGTTCATATCCGGTAAAAAATCGCCGAACCATCGGGCACGTGCAGGCCGAGAATAATCACCCTTTTTTTGTTTGGGCATCCCGGTGCGGCTGGTTATACTGGTCGTTAGCCTTTCGATCATTAACATTGCCACTGCACATCTCAAATGAATTGCCAGATCATCGGTCTTTAACTTCTCAGCGAATATACGTAACACAGCGACCTACGAAGCCGGGGCCTGGATTAGTCTGTGACCCGGTTTTTGTCGTTAGGCGGTTTTTTGATGGGTTGCGAGTTTGGATTTTGTGTAGGTTATAAAAAACTTGTATTTATATTGGTTTATTTTTGCATTTAAATCTAACAATCGTTCGGTACTTTTATGACGGAAAAATTTATTCATAAACAGGAGCGGCTTTTTGATACGGCCGCAGCACTTTTTGCCGAAAAGGGCTATCATGGTACTTCTATTCATGATCTGGCCCAGGCTATGGGGCTGCAGAAGGGTTCTCTCTACCACTATTTCAAAAGTAAGGAGGAGCTCTTGTTTCGGCTCCTTGATGAATATATTACTGCGGCCCTTCAGGAGATCGAAAAGATTTGTGTCCTGGAAGATGAACCATCCGAAAAGCTCAGGCAATTCATGCTCTTTTACAGTGGCTTTTATGCGGGAGATCGTGATCGTTTGGTTTTATTGATTAATGATATCGATAAACTTGGTGAGCCTTACAGGAGTCAGGTGATCGAAAAAGAGCGTCGTTACTATCGGGCTCTGACGGGAATTTTCAGCCAGTTACAAGATGCCGGAATCATGAAACCGATACCTCCGGCGGTTGCCGCTTACGCATTTTTTGGTATGGTTCACTATACCTGTAAATGGTTTCAGCAAGATGGCGCAATTTCAGCCGAGAGTTTGGGCGAGATGTTTCTCGAAATTTTCACCAGAGGGGTGTTTCTTGATAAATAAAAGGCCCGATCAGACAAAATGATCTGTCTGGTCGGGCCTTTTGATTTTTTGGTTCTGTTTTTTTAACCGAGTTTGATAGCGGCGTTTTCAGCGGCTAACATAACGTGGTAGGTTAGTGGTGATGAAGTCATCAGGGGGTGGGTTGCATACTGCATGATTGCAAGTTGTTCAGCTGTCAGGTGGGCCTGAATCGCTACGGCAATGATATTGACCATGTCGGATGCCGCTTCGCCGCCGCTGACGTGACCACCGATAACTTCGCCGTTATCTTTACGAAAGAGAAGTTTGATCTTCATGTCGGGGATTGAACCGGGCAGGTGGCCGGGGTGACGGTTGGGGGCTATGGCTTCACCGACGACAAAATCGATACCTTCATCGGTTGCGGCTTTGGTTGTCAAACCGGCGGCGGCCACGGCCCGGTTGCCGACTTTGGTGCTGAAGGCACCTAAAGCGCCCAAAGTTTCACGATTTTTCGCGTCGAGATTACTGGCGGCGATCATCCCTTCACTGCAGGCGACCGAAGCTAAACGGATGCCGCTCGGTTTGCCGGTGATAAATGAAAATTTGGTGGTACAGTCGCCCGCGGCGAAGATGTCGGAGTCGCTGGTTTGCATATATTTGTCGACTGTGACTCCGCCGCGTGGGTCGGCATCAAGGCCGCATTTGAGGGCAAGGTCAATATTGGCTTGAGCTCCGATACCGATGATGACAACATCGGCCGGTAGAACTTCGCCGTCGGCCAGTTTGACCCCGTCAACTTTATCCTGACCGGTAATTTCACCCGCTTGGGCATTGGTCTTGACCGTGATGCCAATATTTTTCAGCTCGGCTTCGACTTCAATACAGAAATCCTCTTCGCAGGCGAGCATTAGGCAGCGCGGCAACATCTCAACCACGGTTACCGATTTTTCGGCCCCGGCTTTTTGCCCCATCAGGGCGATCTGCTCAGCCATCTCAACTCCGATAAAACCGCCGCCGATGACCACTACTTTGCGAGCTGGCTCCAGAGCTGTATAAATCTGCTGCAGATAAATCGGATCTTTGCTGATCGTGAAGACATTGGTTTTGTCAATGCCGGGCAGGGGCGGCACGAAAGGTTTTGAGCCGGTGCCGATAATCAGTTTATCATAGGCGATCTGTCCACCGTCGGTAAAGAGCACCTCTTTTTTAGCGCGATCGATATCCGTGACCTCTTGGCAGAGGATTTCGATTCCTTGGTCAATTGCCATCTGATCCGGGATTAAATCTTTATCAACCTGGCCCATGATGCCGTAGATATAGGGGATGCCGCAGGGAACCGGGGTTTTAACAACATTTCTAATAACGGTAACGGTTTTTTCAGGGGATCTTTTTCTCAGGGTTACGGCTGCCATCAAACCGGCTGCCGAACCACCGATAATTACTACATCACTTTTTTTCATTGGTTTTCTCCTTATAATTTCAAAGTGTGAGTGTAAAATTTTAGTATAGATGTATATCTATTATTGCCAAGCGGTTCCCATTTACGCTTATTGTCGACAATTGTCAAGATTTAATTAAGGTTATTGTTCACTCTTTTCAGGATTAGTAAAAGATGTGCAGGGTGATGTAACTTTGACTATAACAATGCGGTTGTGGGCGGTTTTTGCTACTTCAAGTTCCAGGTTGTCGAGGTGGATGGTGGCACCTTGTTTGGGGATGTGCCCCAAGTGGCCAAGAATCAGGCCGGCCAGATGGTCATACTCCGTATCTTGAGGAAATTTAAGTTCAGGGATTATCTGCTCTATCTTTTTTAATGAAAGGGTGCCGGGGATCAGGTAGGCGCCCTCTTTCAGGGTGGTAATTGTCGAAGGGCGGCTGTGGTCGGTCTCATCGGCTAAATGGCCGACGATCTCGCTGACGATATCGTCGCGGCTCAAAATTCCTTCAATGCCGCCATATTCATCGACAATAATGCCTAAACTTATGCGGTATTGACGAAATTTTTCTAAAAGATCATCCAGCGTCGCGGTTTCTGGAAAGTAATGGGCCGGTCTCAGCAGCGGGCGCAGGGAGAAAGGTTTACTCGTAGTCCGAAAAAGGTCTTTGATATGGAGGATGCCGATAATATTCTCCCGGTTGTTGTCGTAGACCGGATAACGGGAGAAACCATGTTTTCTAATGACTTCGTTGATCTTTTTTAGTGATGAGTCGAGCGCCAGTGAAATGATCTGGGCGCGGGGCTGCATGACTCTTCGGGCTCGGGTTTTGTCGATATCAAGAACATTACTGATCATTGAACTTTCACTTTCTCGGAGTAAACCTTCTTGTTTGCCGGTCATGATGACACTCTTGATCTCCTCATCGGAGAGGGTCGGGTTGGGCGTCCGTCCGGGTAGGCCCATTAAACGTAATAAGAGGTTTACAGCGAGGGCCAGAAAACGGTTTATCGGTTTTAAAATGGTAATCAACAGAAGCAGGGGCAGGGCCGCTCTGATGGTGATTTTTTCAGGTCGAACTGCGGCGTAGGTTTTGGGCGTGATTTCGGCTCCGATCAAGAGAATCAGGGTGACCGCAAAAGTGGCGATGATGACCCCGCTTTCGTCCCAGAGTTCGATACATATCTGGGTCGCCAGGGCCGAGGCGGCGACATTGACAAAATTGTTACAGATCAGGATCGTGCTGATAAACTCACGGGGCTGATGGAGAATCTTTTCCAGTACGCGAACCGCTCGGGGGTGGTCATTGCGGTAGTTGTTAAGGCGATAGCGGCGCAACGTGAATAGGGCGGTCTCGGTGCCGGAAAAGAGGGCCGAGCCGAGAATCAGGAGGAAAAAAAGGGCAATTTGCGGAAGTAGGGCAAGAGTATTCATTTTTTTAAGTATTTCCTTTACAAATGAGACGCTATCGACTATTTTTTTTCGGACTTACAAAAGTGTCTTGAGCAGGTTTTTATATAATAACGTGGAGAACAATGAATGTCTATAGATAAAGAGTCGGACGAGAAAAATATTGAGGTTCCGGAAGCGGAGCCGAAAAAGGGTCGTGGCGGTCTTTTTGGCCGTCTTTTCGGTCGGCAAAAGTCTGAAGTGCAAGCCGCACCTGAATCAGTTAAAGAAACCAAAGTAGCCGAAGAAGTTGAAGAAGTCGAAGAATCCAAAGAATTCAAAGAAGTTGAAGGTCGACCTCTTGAGACCGAACCTCTGGTGATCGAGGAGCCTGAGGTCGAGCAACCGGTCGAATCGACTGAGGTATTTCTACCGGTAACCGAGGTCGGGCCGCTTTCTCAGGAACCGGAAGACGTTGTCAGCGAAACCCCGGCAGCAATTGCTGCCGATGCGCCCGATCACCCAGAGAACGAAGCTGTCGCCGAACCGGAAACCGAGAAAAAAGAGCGGCGCGGTCTTTTCTCTCGCCTTAAGCAGGGGCTTGCCAAAACCAGGAAGCAGTTTGTCGGTACCCTCGATAACCTTTTCTATGGTGATAAGGAGATTGACGAAGAGTTTCTTGAGGAACTCGAAGAGATCCTCTTGACTTCCGATCTTGGTGTCAAAACCAGCTATCGGCTCTTTTCTCAAATTGAGGAGAAGGTTTCCCATCAGGAGCTTGAAAATCCTGCTCACCTACGTGATTTTCTGCAAAAAGAGATTGGTACGATTCTGTCGGGGGCAGAATCTTCCTGGGAAATTGATAAAAAACCCTATGTTATTATGACTATCGGAGTCAATGGCGTGGGGAAAACGACGACCATTGGCAAACTTGCTTCGATCTTTACAAAACAGAAGAAAAAAGTTGTCTTAGGGGCCGCTGATACTTTTCGCGCTGCCGCAGTTGAACAACTTACGGTCTGGGCCGAACGGGCCAAAGTTCCGATTATTAAACAGAATATGGGGGCTGATCCGGCGGCTGTAGCTTTTGATACGGTTCAATCCGCAATCAAGCGTGAAGCCGATGTCGTTATTATCGATACCGCCGGACGTCTCCATACCAAAGTCAACCTGATGGATGAGCTGAAAAAGATTCAGCGGGTTATGGGCAAGGCCCTGCCGGGGGCTCCGCATGAGGTTCTTTTAGTGCTTGATGCCAATACCGGTCAGAATGCAATTACTCAGGCCCAGATGTTTAATGAGGCGATTGGGGTGACCGGGTTGGTGATGACCAAGCTTGACGGTACTGCCAAAGGCGGGGTAATTGTCGGAGTCTGCGATGAACTCAAAATTCCGGTACGCTATATCGGGATTGGCGAAAGTATTGAAGATCTTAGGACTTTTGATTCCAGAGATTTTGTAAATGCCCTTTTTGACAAAGTATGATGGCTAAGTAACTATGGATCGCGAAACTCAGCTTGATACCCATGATATCGATAAACTTCTGGATGATGATGATTTTATCGATGATTTTGATTTTTCGGGAGATCTTTCTGATGAATTTGTTGATGCCGATAGTGATCTTGATGGAGATCTTGATGAATTTATCATTGAGGAGTCTCCGGTTGAAGAGAAATCTGCAGAGGCAGAAGTGGTTGTTTCCGGGGAGGAAGTTGCAAGTGTAGCCTTAGAACTTGATGATCTTGAGTTTGATAGTTTAGGAGGCGTCAAAACTGCAGGCCGGGGGCTTAAAATTGTTATCGGTTTGGCCGTGATTCTTTGGCTGGTGCAACTTTTCGGAGCCCTCTATTTATTAAAACAACCAGTAATTATTCGTGACGAAATCCGGCCGTTGACGGCTGAAATTGATCTTTCCAAGGTGCCTTTAGCAGCTTCTGATGCCTCTGCTTTAGAGGGAGAGGTGGCAGTTTCAGCTGATTATTCCCAACCTGAAATCTTTACTTTCACCGTCTATCTGCCGCTCTACTCCCTCGACGGACTCCAGGTTTTTAGTGCCGAAGTCGAGGTTGTGCAGTTTCAAGAGTCTGGGCGTTTAATCGGCGCGGGACAAAAGAGATTGCAGGAGAGTCTCAGGCTTTTTCTGCAGGAATCAATTAGTCAGCGTTTGCGGGAAGAGATTGTCGATGTCAGGGGTTATTTGACCTCTATGATTACCCCCCATATCAAGAACTACTTTAATGAACGCCAGATTGATCTGGAAGATGTGAAAATTCGTATTCACAACCCCCATGTACAGTAGTTGTTTGACCGTGAATTCAGAGCAAAACTCTTGGATAGCTCTAACTAAACTGGCGCAGATGCTCTCTCCTGTCTGGCTGGCCTGTTCCGGTGGTATCGACAGTCTTTGGTTGCTCCATTTTTTTAAGCATATTGCTAAAATTGAAGTACGGCCCGTCTTTTTTGACCATCCCGGAGTCTATTCTCAGGAACGATCTGCAGCCTTAACGGCGGTGCACTCTGAAAACGGTTTAGTTGTTGATTTTTCCCGAGAGGAGATGATTGCCGTCTGGGGAGATAGTCAGGAAATTCGTTGTTATCGCTGTAAACGACATCTCTTTGAGCGGCTTGTCCGGCTCGCCGACGATTCAATAACCCTTTGTGACGGGACTCATGTTGATGATTCACCAAAGCGCCGGCCCGGCATGCGGGCTTTGCTTGAACTTGGTGTGCAGAGTCCGCTTCGACTTTGTGGTTGGCATAAAGAGATGATTCGCAACGCGGCCCGAGAGGCCGGTCTGACCGCCTGGAACCAGACTGCTAGGGCCTGTTTGGTGGTTGACGGCAAATTCAGAATGGACTGAGATGAAAAGTAGGTTAAGATGAATAGTGAAGAGTTAAAAAAAATTCTGACCGAGCTCCAGCGGGGTGAGCGTCAGGTCGATGAGGTTGTAGAGATTTTTGATCATCTGCCCTTTCGTGATGTCGGCATTGCTCATCTTGATACCCATCGCGGACTACGTTCGATGATGGGGGAGGTGGTTTTTGCGCTTGGTAAAGAGGTTAAGGATATCGAGATTATTCTTGCCGGTTTACTGGAACATGAGAAAAGTATTCTTGTCACCCGGCTCGACTCCCAGAAAGCTAAAATTCTAAAAGAGAAGTTCCCTCAGTTTGACTATCATGAATCGGGCCAATATTTTGTTAAACTCGATCGTGAAAATTATGATCAGGGGCGAGGGACGGTGTTGATTGTTACAGCCGGAACTTCAGATCTCAACGTTGCTTATGAGGCTGAAATTACGTTGCGGATGATGGGGCAAAAATGTGAATTGCTGGTTGATGTCGGGGTTGCCGGGATTCACCGGCTCCTGGCCTATCGCGAAAAACTTATGGCGGCCGAGGTTTTAATTGTCGTGGCCGGTATGGAAGGGGCACTGCCCAGCGTGGTTGCCGGCTTGGTTGAACGGCCGGTAATTGCGGTGCCGACCAGTGTTGGTTATGGTGCGGCCTTCGGTGGCGTTGCCGCTCTGTTGGGTATGCTCAACTCCTGCGCCGGCGGGGTCGGAGTCGTTAATATCGATAACGGTTTTGGAGCCGCCTATCTGGCTGGCCTGATCAATCGAAAATTTTAGATGGTTCCTAAGCAACAGTGTCCGGTTTGCTAATTGCAACCCGGGATATCGGGTCATTTTCTTCCACTTCTTACGCAAAATTTTTATTTTTCCAGCGCTCATTACGCCAAAATTGCGAAACTCACTCGTACCTCACTCAAACAGTCGCAATTTTTTGGCTCCATTCGCTGGGAAAAATAACAAAATTTTGCGAGACGTTACAGAAAACAACCCGATATCCCTAGATTTTTTGTATAGCAAGTTGCTAACCGGATAGTACTGGGTTCTAAGAGTCAAAAGGGTCAAAGAAGTCGAAGGAGTCAACCCCTTAACCTCTTTGACCCTTTTAGACCCTTTCGACTTTATTATTTACCTTGAAATACTGCTGGTCTTTTTTCAACAAAGGCTTTTAAACCTTCGCTGGCATCTTCGCTGGCAAAGGCTTTCATGAAAGCATCCTGTTCGATCTGCATGGCGGTTGCGGTATCCTGATTGTAGCCTTGATAGATCGCTTTTTTGGCTTGAGCGATGCCGATTGTTGCCTTGGTTGCCATTTTTTCAGCAAAAGTGATGGTTTTTTCGTTAAGTTCATTACCCGGCATCAGCTCTTGGACAATACCCAGCTCCAGAGCTTCCTGCGGGTTGATGTTTTTTGCCATGGCGATGTAGTACAGGGCCTGTTTGGCACCGAGTATACGGGCCAGGCGCTGAGTGCCGCCGGCACCCGGCAAGATTCCCAGGGTGGTTTCCGGTAGTCCGAGAGCCGGGATTTTCACTTTATCTTTAATCGTTACACTCTCAGCCATGAAGCGGAAATCACAGGCCAGCGCCAGTTCCAGGCCGCCGCCTAAAGCATATCCGCCGAGTGCGGCGATCGTAAGTTTCGGCATATCTTCCAGTTTCTGGTTGACCCGTTGGAGTTCACCGGAGATTTCCCAGGCATCATAGGCGGTCATCTCGTTAAACATCTTGATGTCGGCTCCGGCGACAAAAAAACCGGGGATCTCACTGGTGATAACCAGGACTTTGGCCTCGTCGTTAGCGCCTACTTCATCAAAAGCCTGGTCAAGTTCCGCTACCAGAGCTTCATTTAAGGAGTTGGCCGGAGGCCGGTTCAGGCTGATAATACCAACCCCATTGTTAACGCTGATTTTCAGAAATTCGTAACTCATTTTGTTAATCCTTAAAAGTAAAATAGTTAAAGGTTTTTCCCTGCTTTCATATTGAATTCAACCATAACACAGTTATTTATTTGGCTCAAGTGTAAAATAGCACTATGATAATTTTCAGCTTTTTCGGAGAGTTCTAATGCCGCAAAAAACTTCTTCTCAATCTTTGCTTTTTCCTTTGCCGGTTGATACTCATGTTCATTTGAGTCTGGGCGGCGATCCGTATGACAACGCCTGTCGGCATTTGGCGGCCGGAGTCGCCGTGGTGCGTGATGCCGGAGACCGGGACGCCTCTCTTGACGGGGTTAATCTGCCGTCAGCCCTGACTGTTGTCAGGACGGGGCCGGCAATTTTTAAAAAGGGCTCCTACGGTGCTTTTCTGGGTGATAATCGTGATCTTACTCTAGCCGAAAAGATCTCTGGAACTCCATCCTCTTTTGTTAAGCTGATTCTTACCGGTATGGTCTCGTTTGATGTTTATGGCGAGGTCGGTCGGCAGCAGTGGAGTTTAACGGAACTTCAGGAGATCGTCTTGATGGCGGCTGATGTCGGCAAGAAAGTGATGGTTCATGTCAATTCCGACAAAGCTTGCCGCGAGGCCGTCGAAGCCGGAGTTCACAGTCTTGAACATGGCTATTTTATTGCCTCGGAAACGCTTGAAATGATGGCTGAAAAAGGGATCTATTGGGCGCCGACAGTGGCCGCAATGGCCAACCAGAGCCTGGATCCCGACGATCGTTTTTCCGCAGCCCAGTTAGCAATTATTGAACGCAACTACAAAAGGCATATGGAGATGATCCAATACGCCCATGAAAATGGGGTTAAATTGACGATCGGAACCGATTCCGGATCCTACAATGTCCCGCACGGCCGCTCTTTCATACGCGAGATGGAGATTTTTGCCGAGTCCGGTATCTCTTCTACCGAGGTTTGGCAGATTGCGACCGGTAATGGTCATGAACTGTTGGGCTTAAAGGGGGAGCTTTTATTGTCTCTAAATTCGACCCTGCCTTTGCTCTCCCTGCTTGAGCAATCGAAATGTTACTTAAATCAAGGTAACTATTCAGCGTAAGTAGAAAAGCACCGAATATTGATGGATTTCAGTAAATTCTGGGGACATAACCTGATTCTCCGAAGGAAATCGGGATTGTGTCCCCTGAATTTACGGGTTAGCTGAATAGTTACAAATCAAGAAATCGGGGAATAAAAAGTTTCTCCGATTTTTTCAATGATTTCGGCCGCAAGCGGAGCCCCACCGCCGGATTGGATGGAGCGGCGGACGCGTTCAGCTGCAGCTCTGTATGACGGCTCTTTTTGTACTCGGCGGATTAATGAACGCAGGCGGTCGGGGGTCACGCGTTTAGCTGGAAGAGCCTCTCCTGCTCCAGTCCAGGCTACGCGAGCGGCGATGCCCGGTTGTTCGTTAGTAATTGGAATCGCTACCATTGGAACCCCAACGCTCAACGCATCGAGAACCGTATTCAAACCGGCGTGGGTTATGACGAGGGTGGATTTTTGGATCAATTCAACTTGTGGGGCGTAGGCGACGATAATCGGGTGTCCGGGTAACTTGCCTAATTTATCAGGTGCGAGCCCGCGGCCGGTCGACATCACGAGTTGAACGTCGAGTTCGGCACAGGCTTCGGCGATCATACGGAACGTGGCTGCGGCTCGATTTTGCAGAGTTCCAAGTGACGCGTAGATCAGGGGGCGTCCATCAAGCTGATCCCAAGGAAACGGTACGGGGGCTTGACCATCGGGTCGTCGCAGGGGCCCGACAAAGCGAAATTGTTTCGGCAGCTCCTGCCGGGGAAATTCGAATGCGACCGGCTGCTGGCTGATTTGCAGCCTGTTCGACCACGTGTCGGCAATCTGGGCCGGAACGTTCAGGCTTTGCCTGCGGCGATATTCCTGGATCTGTTTCATTATGGGGGCGTAGAGTCGGTTAAGCCCCGCCCATTCGATTCGGTTTTGGAGTCGAGACCACCATTGGTTGCGCGGTTGTCTGGAACTGAAAAAGGGAGGGATTCCCGGCTCGGAGTTCAGCATCAGGGCATTGCACACGGTTGCAAATGGCAGACCTAAATGGTCGGCTGCGGTTCCTCCGGCAAATGAACTCTGGTCAACAACCAGAGCCGTAACCCCGGAATTTTGAACCAGGGACGGCCCCATTTCCAAGATTGCCTCGGTTGCCCGGGCGATCAAGTTTGTCGTATGGCTAAGGGCCGCACGGCCGCTCAGGGTGCCGAGCCGTTGGATCCCGGTCTGATATTCATCTACCGGAAATATGCTGCCCCCGAGTTGAACCACCTCAAATCCGGCAGCACTTACCGACAAGGGCTGGGCTCCCAATAAGAAAAAGGTAATACTATGTCCCCGGCTGCGTATCGCGTCGGCAAGCGCTATCATCGGGTTAAGATGACCTGATGCGTTTGGACTGATTATGCCAATGTGAGCCATGTTTTCATCTACTATCTATTAACTGCTTTCAGCGCCTTAATTAATACTTCAGGTCTATGAATCGAATTATAGATTGGAAGAACATCCTTTTCTGTTTTAAAGAGCCCGTAAACGGCAGTTTGTGCACATCGTACAGAGTATTCAACCGTGAAAACACATTCATTTGCTAGATCCGCGAACTGTCCAAGAAAAGCAAAATTTGTTGCTCCTCTGGGCAAGACATCCGGACGATCACCTTTTGCATAAGGCATAAAAAGACTATCAATAAATGGCATGGCAACCGGTATACAGTTGACCTTTCCAGCTTCGACAATGGGCTTCATCAGATTTTGGATCTTGAGCTGATACCAGAGCTCTTCAAGAATCTCTTCACCGTTACATTCAGACATTTTTTTCTTTACGTAATTTCCTTTTCTGTCAGGGTGTAAAGCATATCCCCAGAAGATCTTTACATCTTTCGGCTGGTTCGGAAAATGTGGTTGCCGAGCAATAACAATCGACATCAACCAGTTTGAATCCGTCATCGTTACCAAGCCACCGGTTCCGTCTACGTTACCGGAAAAGCTCTCCATGTAATCATGGAACGTATTGCTTTTGAGGGTTGCGGTAAACGAATACCATTTTTGCAGATTGATATTGTTACTGAATACTCCGGGATTACCAAAGGCCTTGTCCGTTTTGGCTATTTTCTCCCAAAGCATCCATGCACCCGAGGTCGATTTATCCTTTAAAACCGGGGCTTTTGTCCATGAACCATTTGCTGTGCTCTCAACAATAGAGCCATTTGTTATAAACACATAATCATGTTTGCCGAGGATAATTTCATCTTCTTTTCCATCTGCATTAATTATATGCAAAACCGTGGCCGTTTTTTTGTCGGCGGAGAGGTTAAATTCGATATCTATAACCTGTGTCTGCATATCAAAATGGACGCCTCTTTGTTGCAGGTGTCGTTGCAGTGGTATTACAACAGAGTGGTATTGGTTATATTTAGTCCGCATGATACCGCCAAGTTTAGGCAGCCCTTCTACCAGGTGGATAAAGCGTTTCATGTAGCGTCTCATTACGACCAAACTGCTCCATTTTTGAAAAGCAAACATCGTTGTCCAGAGTTGCCAGTAATTAGTTTCAAAAAACTCCTGGTTAAACCAGTCTTCAATGCGTTTATTTTCTAATGAGCTTTCGGAAGTAAATGTCAGTTTCAATAAATCAGCCTGGTCGGTAAATGAGAGGCCAAAAGATGAGAGATCAATTTTTTTTCCATCTTTAAGTAAACGGGCTTGTGCATTTGAAACGAATCTTTCACTGAAGTTGAAAGATTCCTCTTTAACTGAAATATCTGGGTCATCGTACGACGGGATGTTGGACAACAAGTCCCAATAACAGACGAAGTGCTTTTCATGCATTCTGCCGCCCCGAATAATAAAACCATTTTCCGGATCTCCGGTGCCGTCAAGAGCGCCGCCAGGGATATCATCCTGTTCCAGTATATGGATGTTTTCACCCGGTACTCCGGCATCTTTAATGAGATAAGTTGCACTTGCAAGTGAAGCGATACCGCTGCCGACAAGATATACCTTTGACTCTTTTGGAGTGCTGTTTTTTTCTGTTTTCATATCCCATCCCCTAATCAAATTTAGGAATGCCGCAACTTTTGCAGCAAAAACCGTAACTATTCAGCTACCCGTAAATTCCGGGGGCACAATCCCGATTTCCTTCTGAGAATCAGGTTCTGTCCCCGGAATTCACTAAAATTCATCAAAATTAGGTGCTTTTCTACTTACGCTGAATAGTTACCAAAACCAATAAAAAAGGCCGGGCACCTTTTCTTATTAGGCAACCCGACCGTCTTGTATGAGCGAATGATTTGTTTCGCAAGACCCGTGGCTTTCCGACCCTGCCTCACGGCAGGTGTGGCTTTTCTCGATGAATAGCTACTTTAATTATAGTATAATCGGAAAATTATGGATGTCAATATCTGTGACATCCGGACGGCAATGATCTGTCCTTAAAATATCAAAATTCATACTTTTTTCATACATTTGGCTTATTGACTTTTACATCTGGCTGGCTATAATTATAAGTTGATGGCTTTTTAAAAAGTCACGGGATGGCGTCGTAAGTTTGATGAAATCCAGAGACAATGTTCGCTGATCTGATTAATTTTAAAAGCAGTATTTTCATCCCATTATCGTCATTTGTTAATTAAGGAAAATGAGGTGCCTTATGGAAATGCAAGAATCTCCTCCAAAGATGAGTGTTTTTATTGTTGTACTTTTAACCCTCTTTTTCAGTATGAGCGCTCTTCTCCCCCAAACTGGAACTGCAGAGATGATATCGGACGGTTCGGACGGATCGTTTCATCCTCTCCAAAACACGACCATCGATTTGGCCGGGAAAAATGTTTTCAATTTTACGACCATTACGATTCCAGAGGGTGTGAGGGTTGGTTTTATCAACTCCTTTGACAATGCACCGGTCTATTTTTTGGCAACCGATGATATTATCATTGATGGTACGCTGGATCTCCGTGGCGGCCTCTCGAAGAAATGGTTTGCCGGTCCAGGTGGCTTACGAGGGTGGATTGGGGGGAGCAGCTAGTTTAGCCGGAATGCCTGGTTCCGGCCCCGGCGGCGGCTATGCCGGGATTGCCCGTCACCCCGGCGGCGGCGCAAGCTTTGCAACTTCAGGAACCGACACCAAGATCGATGGCTGCCTGAGTGTGGTTTTGCCTCCAGCTCCCGTGGTTCCCTATGAGTTGGATCTTTTCGAGGGGGGATCCGGTGGTGGCGGCGGCGGTGGTGGTGCCTTTGGTGCGCTTGGATGCCTCGGTGGTGGCGGTGGTGGCGCAGTTACTCTTTCTACTCCGTGGACAATTTATATTGACGGGGATGTGATTGCCAGCGGGGCCAGTGGAGCCAACTGCTACACTTCGGCTTTCTGTGGTATTAGAGGTGGTCCCGGCGGTGGCGGTAGCGGCGGCATGATTCGTTTGGAAGCTGATGAACTTATTATTGAACCAAATGGGACTCTCAACTGTAGAGGCGGCAACGGCGGCGTCCGTAGTTTAGATGGAACTCTGACTCCTTTCGGCGGCAATGGTGGTTATGGATATATTGTTATGAAAAGTCCCTTTATGGATCTTCGCGGCGAGATTCTTGGGTCTCTTATTTTGAACGATTGCATTGTTGATTTTGATAATGATGGTGATATTGATGGAATCGATGTCTTGTATATGGCATCCAATCTGGAGCCTGTTTGCCTTAACTATTTTGCCGAAAGTTTTGGCATGGTGTATTGATTCCAGGTAGGCGAAAGAATATTAGTGACTTACAGCTTTTTTTACGAAACCGTCATCTCTAAGTTGGTTTTTTTTCGATAGACCGTACCTTGGAAAAGAGCGATCAGTTCATTACTTTCATCACGGATTTCAACCTGATAGGTTGCCAATTTGGGGTTGAGAGCGACCTCTTTGGCCTCGGCAGTGAGGGTTCCCCGGTTGGTTGCCTTGAGGTAGGAGATGGTTGCACTGACTCCGAC
>JAUVDU010000228.1 GCA_030595135.1 Deltaproteobacteria bacterium
CTAAAGGCCGCTTCGTACTGTGCAAGGTGGAGGCGGTTAAAGGCCGAAAAACGGCTGCTCGGATAGGGCATAACCGCACTCATGCCGGCAACCGGGAAGGGGAGGGTTTTAGTCTCGAAACGGACGGGGAAAATATTTTCGACGTCTATTTCGAGATGAGATTCCTCAAGCGGCATCGTTGCGGGCAGGCCGCAAACAACCGCTTGTTCAATTTTGTTTGCGGTCGCCTCCCGGACGATGGCTTGCAGGAAGACGCCGCTACCGGTTTTTCCGGGAATCTGCGATAAGCAGTGAAGAATGCGCATTCGTACAGAGTCTACTTTAACTCTTCCCAGGCTTTGACGGCCGCTTGACGGCCCTGGTTGATACAGTCGGGAATGCCGATGCCGCGATAACCGGCCCCGGCCAGGTAGAGCCCTTTTTGCTCTTTGGTGATGGCATCGATAGCTTCAAGACGGTCGAGATGGCCGATTACATATTGTGGCATACCTTGAGGCCAGCGATAGATCCAGCTTTTTTCCGGCGGAGTGTTGATCCCCATGATTGAGGAGAGTTCCTCTTTAACCAAGTTGAGCATCTCCTGATCTCCGCAGGCTGCCAGCTCCTGACGTTGAGCCCCACCGACAAAAGCCCGCAGCAAAACCATATCTTGCGGGGCGCGGTGATTCCACTTAATCGAAGTCCAGGTAACCGCCATGATGCGGCGATTGGCAATTTTCGGAACAATAAAACCGTAGGCATCAAGTGCGTGGGGGATCGCCTTACGGGGAAATGCCATCGAGACTGTAGCTGATGAGACATAGGGGATTTCGCTTAACAGATCGGCCAGACGGGGGAGTTCGTTTTTAACTAATCCGGCTGCCGCATAGGCTTCAGTGGTAACAATAACGGCATCAGCAGTGATTGGGTCGTGGTTCTCTTCTTCAATCAGCCAGCGATTATCAGAAGTCTGTTTAAGTTGTGAAATTTTGCGGCCGCAATGGATCTTCTCGCTGCCGATAACGGTTTCCAGTTTATTGACCAGCTGTCCGAGTCCCTCATTTAAGGAGATGAAGAAAGTTTTTTTAGGCCCGGGTGCCGGCGGTCTCTTCTTCATCATATCAGCCATTTTTTTCTGCCGTTTCAGCATTCCGACAATCAGACTGCCCCCATCTTGTTCCATCTCGAGAAAACGGGGAAAAGTGCTCAAAAGGCTCATATTCTCAGGATTACCGGCATGAATACCGCCAATCAGGGGTTCGGCCATCTTGTCAAGAGCTTCCCGGCCTAAACGACGGCGGACAAAAGAGGCCAGAGTTTCGTCACCGGTCTCTTTGCGTTTTGGAATAAAAAGATCGCAGCCCATCCGGATTTTGCCCGGCCAGGAGATCAGTTTGGAGGCGAGGAAGGGGAGCATTTTAGTCGGTACCATCATCATTACCCCATCCGGCAGGCGGTGCAGGGCGTTATTGTCGAAGACGAAGGTTCCGCTGGCTCCCGAACTGGAGTTAAGAAGCTCATTTTCCAGGCCAAGCTCTTTAATAAGTTGCAAAGCCCAGGGTTTTTCCACGATGAAACAGTCAGGGCCACCCTCAACTAGGTAAGGGTCATCTTTTTTAGTGATGATTTTGCCGCCGAGTTCGGGGGCCTGTTCAAAGAGTTCGATCTCGATCGGGGCGTTGTTTTGGCGTGCCTGTTGCGTAAGTTCGTAAGCTGCAGCCAGGCCGGTAATACCGCCGCCGATGATGGCTATTTTTTTTGGGGAATTCATAGGATAGTACCTGAATAAAGGATAAAGGATGAGGGATGAAGGATGAAGGGTGAAATAAACAGTGGTTTTGCTTCGCCCTTCACTCTTTAAACTTTTTACTTAGCCATTAACTTTACAATTTATAAATTGAACCAGCATGTCGATGAAATCATCATCGGCATTGGCTGGTTGCGAGCGGCAGAGATTGAGGTTTTCACCGTTACAGAAAATTTTTAACTCTTGGTCAAGATCGTAGAGCGTCTCAAGGTGATCCATGCTGAAACTTATGGGTACGACAATGATGTTGCTGCAACCTCTCTTTTTTAGTTTAAGTAGATGACCTTCAATTTCCGGCTCGAGCCAGGCGCCGGGGGCATTGCCTTTGCTCTGGTAAGCCAATGAACTGGTGCATTCGGGCAGAAGTGCCTTTATGCCGGCAATGTTGGCGGTGATTTCGTCAACATAGGTGTCTCCTTGATCAATATAGCTTTGCGGAATGTTGTGGGCTGAAAAGAGGAGATGGGTCTCTGGCTTGTCAAGTTGAAAACTATTTTTTCGGGACGCTTCAAGAATCCGGTCAACAATAAGTTGGTTGTAGGCGGTCTCCTGATACCAGTTTTCCAGTCGCACCAGTTCAAGCTTTCTGGTTGCCATAACCTCTTCAAGGGTTTTGTAATAGGCGGCCGAACTGATGGTCGAAGAGTGCGGCGAGAGGGAGAGTGCAAAAATTTGCTTGATTCCCTGGGCTTCCATCTCCTCAACAACTTTTTCGATACTTGGTTCAGCGTAACGAAAAGCGAGAAAAACCGGCAACTCATTCAGCTCTTGTGCAAGTTTTTCCCGAATCTTGCGGCAGATTGAAGGCAGCGGCGAGCCCCCGCCGATAGACTGATACTTTTTTTCTACCCGGGCCAGCAGCCCCGGCGGCAACGCGTCGCGGCGCAACAATCGTTTCAGGAAAGGTTCAATTTCGTCAGTTTTTTCCGGGCCACCATAGGCCAGTAATAAGATCGCTCTGTTCATAATATTTGATGCCTTCGTAAAAAGTTACGGGTTGGCTAAGTAAAAATGGTTTATTTTCCCAGCATTCCTTTTTTCATATCACTATCCGCCGGATTGTCACCCAGCCAGATGGCCCACAGGGCTTGCATGAAATCGCTGCCGGGAATGGTTCCTTTGGTTTCATTATTAATTGTTATGGTGGTTCCCTGTTTCGGGACGTAGCTGAAGGTTATGCGGTCGTTTGCAGCCATGTCACGAAAGAGAGCGTTAAAGGTTGTAATGCGCTCCTGAAGAATATAGAGTTTCTCCTGAGAGTTATTGAAAAAACCATCATTCCAGCCTTCGACGATTTTATCCTTACTGAGCTTGCTCTGGAAATGCATGACTATCTGTTTGTAGAGATCGTTCTTAATTGCTTTGTCGGCATCATAGGTTGGATGGTGCAGATAGAGGCCGCAGGCATAGAGCGTACTAAAGAATGACTTTTTGATTCCGACTCCATTAAGATAGAGCTTTTTTTCAGAGATTGTTATTTGATCAGCAAAGTCAATCCCCTTGACAGTCAAAGCGCTGGCGGCACCAGCCGAAAACATGAGTATGATAAGAGCATAAAGTAACGGTCGAATGTTTTTACGCACGAAAGTCATGGTCTCTTCCTCAAATTGGTAAGCTCTTAAGGTGCAAATTCAACTGTTACCGGTTTTTTAATGATGCCGGCTTCATAGCCGCGGCGAAAGAGTTCGACGATTCCGTCACGAGCTGCTTTGGGGTATTCAAGTGTATCACGATTGGCGTAAAGATTCAGGTAGCGGTCAAGCAGAGCCCGATCATTGAGAGCCGGATCGTCCCTTATCTCACGGGCCAGGAGGTAGTCGATGACCTCGTCACGATGGTCGAGAGCGTAGGCGATGCTTTGTCGTAAAAGATCCGAGATGACGGCGATCTTTTCCGCGCCCAGATCTTTACGGATGACGTTACCGCCTAAAGGCAGAGGCAGGCCGGTTTCCTGCCACCACCATTGGCCCAGATCAAGCACCTTGTGAAAACCGCGCTCTTTATAGGTCAGGTTGCCTTCGTGAATAACGACGGCGGCGTCGATGCTGTGATCCTGCAAGGCGGCAAATGTGCGGCCGAAAGGAGTTATCGGAATCACCTCAGGCGTGAAATCGGGGCAGATCAGCTTAAAAATCAGGTAGGCGGTGGTCGAGAAACCGGGAATCGAGATTTTTTTGCCACTTAACTCTTTTTGGCTTAAACTTTTCCAGCTTAAAACCAG